>JAMONQ010000079.1 GCA_027065635.1 Campylobacterales bacterium
CGTAGCGTCTGCTCCCGCGCGCAGGAACGGTCTGGGTAAACTCCTTCTCCACCATCCACGCAATATCGGCGGCCAGTTTTGTTTTTTCTCCGCATAGAAGCCCGGTAGGACTTGTCTGCCGATTTTTGAAGCGTACCGACTCCTCTTTTAGATCTTCGATCTGAAAAAGTTTTCCATGGGGATAGTGGCTGAGCAGATCCCCGGGCAGCAGTCTGAAAAAGTGAGCCTCCCTTTTTATTTGTCTGATCGATTCATCCCCCCACACGAATAGCTTTTTGAGCTCTTTTAGTGTGAGAGAGTCGAAAAGTCTCGATATTTCGATACGTTTGCTTAGCCAGAGGTTGAACAGGTGTGACTGGTATGCGCTGATCAAAAAGTCACGCCTTTTTCTATCCCTGATCCGCAGTTTCTTGTCGATCAGCTGTTTTGCTGTTTCGTAGTTGTCTGAGTTGCGGCCGAAGCGCTGGTATCCAAAGTAGTTTGGCGATCCGTTTTCGGATATCCATTTCAGCAAAGAGTCTATTTTTGCCGCATCTGTTTTACCGACCTTTTTCAGCCTTATGAAGAAGCGGTTGCCCTTTAGGTGGCCTGTTTTTATTTTGTTGTTGTGATATGTCCTCTCCAGGATTCTGATCTGCGGATGAGAGAAGCTTTCAAGACTCTTTTCGTATTTTCTGGGCAAAGAGATATGCTGTAGTGTCATCGCATCTTTGTCTTTCAGCCCGGCATATCCTATTTCCCTCGCTTTTATACCCAGATGCGAGCTCAAAACATTTACCATCTGCCACGTTGTAAGACCTTTTTTTCGAATCTTCAGTATCAGATGTTCCCCATCTCCGCTAAACTCATAGAGCGGAATTTCGGTCACTACGAAGTCAGACGGTGTCTGTTTGAAGTGAAAATGCACCGGAGAGTGCGAAAGCGGGTAAAGGCGGTCTGTCATATCGCTATTTCCTGTTCAAGATTAATATTGTGTCGCCGTCTTCTTTCTTCGAATCGGCTGATTTGATCGGAGCATCTTCTTAAAAGGATATAATAACCTATCAAAACTTTGAGGTTGATAGATGATAGATCCGCATTTTTTACACCTTCTCTTCTCTACTGCCAGCATAGACCGGTGGAACGACCAGATCAGACCGGTAGATTTCGTAGAGCTCGACAAGCAGTCGCACAAGATGATCACTGCATGGCTGCTGGGCCGGATCGAAGAGGAGGAGAACGGTCAGAGGATCGACTGGCGCAAACTCATAGAGTACGGTGTGAGCGAATTTATGTATAGAGCCGTTCTGACCGATCTCAAACCGCCGGTTTTTCACCACCTGGCAAAATACAAGAAGCGTGAACTCGATCAATACGTGAAAAAGGAGATATCGTCACTTATCGACGATAGACTGCGTGTAAGATTCGAAGCGTATCTTGAATCTGACGAAAACGAAATTGAGCGCAGAGTTCTGCATGCGGCCCACTTTCTTGCCAGCAGATGGGAGTTTGGAATAATTTACGATTTTCATCCGTCTGCGGTAGGAGTCGGGGAGATCAAGCAGAAGATCGACTCCGAAGTGGAGGATTTTTTGGATTTGACCGGAGTGAGACGTCTCGAGATGGGGATAAAGAGTAGAAACTTTCTCGAGACATGCGCGATGCTGAGGTTTCAGAAGAGATGGGCGAAGACTCCGAGGATCCCACAGACATCGGTGCTCGGTCATATGTTTTTCGTAGCCGTTACGACCTATCTTTTGAGTCTCGAGTACGGTGCCTGCGACAAAAAGCTCTACAACAACTTCTTTGCGGCCCTCTTTCACGATATAGCGGAGTCATTGACGAGAGATATCATATCGCCGGTGAAGTATGGTGTCGAAGGGCTCGACGAGCTTCTTGGAGAGTATGAAAAAGAGGCGCTCGAGGAGAGGTTGCTGCCGATGCTTCCGCCCTATCTTAGAGATCAGATGCGCTATTTTGTAAACGACGAGTTTGCCAACAAGATAAACATCGACGGCAGGATAGAGAAGATCGAGGATATAGAGGAGATGCTCACTCGATACAACAGCGACGGTTACAACGGCATAGACGGAGCTCTTGTGAAGGTTGCAGACCATATCGGAGCCTTTATGGAAGCGGCGGCTTCCATTCAAAACGGGGTGACTCCTCCATCTTTGCTTAAAGCCAAGGAGTCTCTTCTTCAAAAGTATCAGGGATTTGTAATCCTCGGTATCGATATAGAGAAGATCCTAAAAGGTATCGAAAAGAGTTGACGATTTAAAAGTGGTTGGCCGAACAGGGGTTCTTGTAGGGTTTTTTCCGGGCTTTGGCGAATATGGTGATCGGTGTTCTGGTCACTCTTGCAATGTTTCTTATCCTCTTTTCGAATCTCGGGTCGAATGCGAAAAGTATCTCGAACTCCTCTCCGCTGCATCCTATTCGTTTGTCTATGGGAAAAAGAAAATCGAAACCGAGGCCGTTTATGCGGTGAAGCTTTTCAAGGTCGGCAAAAAGACCGTCTGATATATCCATGGCGCATCTGATAAATGGCGCCGCCTTGAAGAAAAAGCCATCCCTTAGTACCGGAGAAACAAAACGTGAGCTCCGTGCCGCCCCGTATCCTCTTAGAAGGCGCATAAGATCGCGCCGACTCTCTCCGAGCCTTCCGGTATAAGCCAGAATATCACCCTCTTTCATTCCGCTTCTGAGGACTGGTTTTCTGGTTTTTGCCAATATGGTAACGGAGATGTCGAGCTTGACATTCGCGATGGTGTCACCGCCGATTATCTCTATACCGTACTCTTGCGCCGCCTCCATAAAGCCTTCCGCGAGCTCTTTCATCTCTTTTTTTGTGTAGCTCTTGGGAATGGCTACCGTAAGAAGCGCATATTTGGGCTCGGCATTCATTACGATTGCATCGGATATATTTACGAGCATCGCCTTTTTGGCGATCTGGCGCAGACTCATCCATTCGCGACGAAAGTGTACGTTTTCAAAAAATGCGTCCTGGCTGACGCTTAGAAGTTCTTTGGTGTCGGCTCCTTCTACAAGAGCGGCATCGTCCCCTATAAAAGAGCTTTTTGAAAAGCATTTAATAAAATAATCCTCTTTATTCATGGGGTAAATTATATCAGATGCCGAAGAGTTGTTGTATAGAGTGTGTGAAAACATTGGTAACACATAATCGGATATGGAATCTGTTTGAAAAGAAGATTAAACTAATTTATAGACTTGGCTATGTATAATTGACCCATATTCCTATGCCACATTACAAAGGATGCGTCTCAATGAGTATACAGATACATAAATACGATGTTGTGATTGTCGGTGCCGGACTTGCCGGACTGGCAGCCGCAAGGGAGCTTCAAAGGGCGGGTAAGAGCGTTGCTGTTTTGACGAAACTTCATCCGCTCAGAAGCCACTCCGGAGCGGCACAGGGGGGTGTCAACGCCGCACTGAGCGAAGATGACGATATAGAGCTTCACATGTTCGATACCGTCAAGGGCAGCGACTATCTGGCCGACCAGGACGCCGTGGAGCTTATGTGTTCCAAGGCGCCGGAAACGATCCGCTGGATCGCCAACAGCGGGGCCGCCTTCAGCCGGAAAGAGGATGGAACTATCGCCCAGCGACCTTTCGGCGGTCAGTCCAAACCTCGCGCCTGTTATGCAAAAGACCGTACAGGTCTTACGCTGCTTCAGACGATCTATGAGCAGGCCGATCGTGAAAATGTCACATTTTTCGATGAGTGGTATGTAGCCGATATCGTTTATGAAGATGGTCTCGTAAAGGGTGTGGTAGCATACAATATACGCAATATGGAGCCGGCGATTTTCAATGCGAGAGCCACGATGTTCGCCACGGGCGGATATGCGAGAGCCTTCAAGATAAGCTCGAACGCCCACGCCAATACCGGAGACGGCCTCTCTATAGTTGCCCGCCACGGTCTTCCGCTCGAGGATATGGAGTTCGTACAGTTTCACCCGACCGGTCTTGCCGGAAGCGGAATATTGATATCCGAAGCGGCACGCGGAGAGGGAGGACGACTCTACAACAGCCTCGGTGAAAGATTCATGCAGAAGTATGCACCAGAGAAGATGGAGCTCGCACCCAGAGACGTCGTCAGCCGGGCAATTACCCAGGAGATTCTCGAAGGGCGCGGCGTAGGCCCCAACAAAGATGCCGTCGCGATAGACTTGACACATCTTGGCGAAGAGCTCATAATGGAGCGTCTGCCGGAGCTTAGGGATCTTGCGATCACATTCCTCGGTCAGGACATGATAAAAGAGCCTATTCATATAGCGGCAACCGCCCACTACTCCATGGGCGGTATCCCGTGTGATATCGACGGCCATGTCAAAAAGAGTCCCAAAGAGATAGTCCGCGGCTTTTATGCCGCCGGCGAGTGTGCCTGTGTGAGTGTTCACGGTGCCAACAGACTCGGCGCAAACTCTCTGCTTGAAGCGCTCTTTTTCGGAAGACACGTAGGTTCACACATAGTGGAAGATCTCGAAAGCGGAAAACTCGAGTGCCATGCCGTAAGCGAAAACGATGCGGATCGTATGCTCAAAGAGATCGCATTCTGCCTAAACAACAACGGGACAGAGTCGGTACCGAAGCTTCGTGCCGAACTCCAGGAGAGCATGATGGCCAACGCCGGAGTTTTCAGAACGGAAGAGACTCTGCTCAAACAGCGTGCGATATTGGCAGAGCTAAGAGAGCGCTATAAAAATATTCGAATAGACGACAAGAGTAAAATATTCAACACGGATCTTCAGGAGGCGATCGAGTTTGGACATATGCTCGACTACTCCACGTTTATAGTGGAAGGTGCGATAGCGCGTAAAGAGAGTCGAGGCGCCCATTATAGAGACGACTATCCGAATAGAGATGACGAAAACTTCCTGAAGCATACCTTTGCGACTATGGATGAAGAGGGAAATATCGAGATCGAATATGGTGATGTGGTACTCGGAAAATTCGAGCCGCAAGAGCGAACATATTAAGGATTGGCTATGAGCAGTGAAAGAATTACTAAAAAATTGACATTTAAAACTTTCCGCTTCAATGCGGAGACCGACTTTCTGCCCTACTTCAAAACATACGAAATGGAGGTTGGGAAAGATGAGCTTGTACTCGATATTCTTAACCGTATCAAGTGGGAGTTTGACGGAAGTTTCAGCTATCGAAGAAGTTGCCGCCACGGTATATGCGGCAGCTGCTCCATCAAAGTGAATGGAAAGCCGGTACTCTCTTGTAAGCAAAACGTATGGGAACTTGTAGAAATTTTCGAAACCGACACGCTTCTTCTCGAGCCGCAGAGCAAAAAGCGTGTGGTCAAAGATATGATTATCGACAAGAAGGATTTCTGGCAGAAGCATGCCAAGCTCAAGCCCTATCTCGAGGCCGAGATAGACGAGCACCCTGAAGAGGAGATCAGAGTCTCACCGCACGAGGCGGAGCAGCTGCTGGAGGCCGACTACTGTATACAGTGCGGAAACTGCTACTACGCATGCCCTGTCGTAGAAGTGAACGAGGAGTATTTCGGTCCTGCACAGTTTGCAAAAGCATACCGTTTCAATGCCGATGTGCGTGACAACGCAAAGGTCGAGCGTCTTGAAAAGGTACGTGAAATGGGCCCGGGCGTCTGGGACTGCGTCAAGTGCTTCGAATGCGCCGAAGCGTGTCCGAAAGATGTCGATCCGATTGGCAAGATAACGAAGCTGCACAATCAGATTTTCGAAGAGGGTCTTGCGCAGGACAATGTCGCTACGCGGCATGCAGTCGGCTTCAAACACTCTATCGTCAAGCACGGACTCCTCGACGAGGGCGAGCTGGTACGATACTCCGAGGGGACTCTCGGTGTTATGAAACATCTTCCGGAGGCGATCGCGATGTTCAAGAAGGGCAAGATCGTCATGCCGTGGAATATGCCCAAATCCGAAAAACTCGATGAGATCAAGACTCTGGTCAAGAGCTCGTCAAAAGTCAAATTTTAAAGGGGACGAATATGGCAAAACTTAAATATGCACTCTATACAGGATGTACCGCGAGAGAGTCGACCCCTGAACTTCTGATGTCTACCATGGCCGTGGCGAAAAAACTGGGGATTGAGTTGGTGCTTCTGGATGAAGCGAGCTGCTGCGGTGCGAGCCACTTGCAGGATTTTGACGATTTTCTTTCTCTGGTTCTGAATGCGAGAAACATATGTTATGCAGAGAAGCAGGAGCTCGACATGGTTACCATCTGTAACACGTGTCAGCTCAATACGGTAATGACCAAAGAGCGCCTCGACAGCGACGAGGATCTGAAGTCGCAGGTAAACGAGAAGCTCGCCGAGGTCGGACTGGAGTACAAGGGAACGAGTTCGGTGCGACACTTTCTCTATGCCATCATAGACGACTACGGTCTCGACAAACTTGCAGAGCAGGTTGTAAAACCTCTTGACGACTTCAATATCGCGGCATTTTACGGATGCCACAACATAAGACCGAGCCATCTCCACAAAAAACACAATACGGTATCCGCCGATGTCGGAGAAGGCGGCGGCGAGGAGGCTTTTGGCGACGCTCCTCTCATGAGCAAATACAATGGCGGTGAAAACCCATACAATCCGACTTCTCTGGACAGGCTCATAGAGGCTCTGAAAGGAAAGAGTGTAGATTACGAGAGCAAGAACAAGTGTTGCGGATTCCATGCCGACTTGCAAGCTCCCCATACAGCCCACAGACTGACCGGTACCGCACTTCTCGATGCCATCGACAACGATGCCGATATGATGGTGACCCCATGCCCTCTTTGCCACTTGAACATGGATGTGAAGCAGGAGTCGGTCGCCAAAGAGATGGGAAGGGATATCAAGCTGCCTGTACTGCATCTGCCCCAGCTCATTGGACTTGCACTCGGTATCGATCCCAAAGAGCTTGGACTTCAGCACAACGTAACCGAGCCTACCTTCGTATAAAGCCTGCACCCTTGGGTGCAAGCTTCAATAAAATTTAAAGATATAAGAAAATAGGACAAATTTTATCTTCTTTAATCCCCTTATGATACAATGTGACTATCAAAACAAGAAAAAAGGAGCAGATATGCCTAAAATCAATAGATATGTAGATATCGACACTGTCGAAAGAGAGGCGAAAAAAGATTATATCGATCGTCATTCACCTTTTATCTACTGCGAAAGCAGTGCGAAAAAGGGAGAGAAGTTTCCGGTAAGAGTAGTCATGGGAAAAGAGTATACTCATCCGGACGATCCTGACCACTTCATCGAAAGTATTCGTCTATTCAACGGTGAGACTCTTCTTGGAGAAGTCACTTTTACAGCCGGTATGCTCGGCGGTGAAGGCCACAAAGGACATGCTGAAGTAACCTTCAATATCGTCCCTACCGGGGGCAAACTGAATCTGGTAGCTCAAGCCTACTGCACCAAGCACGGTCTTTGGGAAAACGAACCTGTTACCGTAGAAGTGACAGACTGATCCTCTCCAACCGGGCGCCTTCAGGCGCCCTAACCTCTTTTTAACCCCTTTTACTCTAAACTGTCACCCATGAACAGGCTCTACAATGCTCTACAGCTTAAGCGTCTATATCAGTTAAAGCATCTTGGCTTCAGATATGTCCCTATGATACAAAAGCGTACAGGCGCCTCAACCGTATTGCCTGACGATCTGCAATCCTTGAGGAACATGGTATCTGATTGCATGCTCTGCGGACTGGGAAAGAGTCGTACCAAGCCTGTATTCGGTGAAGGCGATCCACATGCCTCGCTCATGTTCGTCGGGGAAGGTCCCGGAGCACAGGAGGATACAACAGGAAGGCCTTTTGTCGGAAGAGCCGGAGAACTTTTAACCAAAATGATAGAAAATGGTTTGGAGATCCCAAGAAGCAGTGTCTATATAGCGAATATCGTCAAGTGCCGACCGCCAAACAACAGAGTACCGACACCTGAGGAGGCATATACGTGCCTTCCATATTTAATGAAACAGATCGAAATTGTAGCTCCAAAAGTTATAGTCGCACTCGGTGCGACGGCGTACCACTACCTTACCGGTGACAAGAGCGGAATTTCGAAAGTAAGGGGAGAGGTCATAGACAGAGGCTCCTATGTGCTTGTGCCCACTTACCATCCAAGCTACCTGCTGCGTAACCCTTCCGCGAAAAAAGAGGTTTACCAGGATCTTTTAAAAATCAAGAGGCTGCTATGCGAAAACTGTTAGCGATTTTTCTTTTTATCACTGTGGTTACGGCCCAGATTCAGCTCATATCTCCCATTCCGCTTCCATCCAATGTCATCATAGATCTCGATCCTGAACAGTATGACGACAAAGAACTCTCCGAACTGTTGCAAAGAGGGGAAATCTTTTCCTTTCTGGCGAAGTCCAAGTCGACGCAGGATCCGGAGCTTGAAGCGCTGAGAGAGAGCTATATGACGCTTTTCAACGTCACTGGAAAAGTCTACTCTTCGGCAGCCTTCAGGGTCGCTTTTATCGTACCGTACAAGAAAATAGGAAAGTATGCCTATTCGACGTCGAACTCTGCTCTGGCATATTTGCTGAATCGCAAGGTTCCTTTCGAAATGGAGCTGATTCCAATAGCCGATGAAAACAACTCTACGCTACAGGGCGCGCTCGAAGCATTGTCGGGCAGCTCTTTCGATCTTATCGTAGCTCCCGTAACCATGAAAGGTGCTCAATACTTCTGTTCTCAAGTACTCGATACCGATCTTTTCATCCCTACCCTGCATAAAAACAGGATAGATTGTGTGAACAGTAAAATCGGCTTCGGAGGCATAGACTACTCGGCACAGATAGAGATACTCTCGTATCTCGTCGAGGATAACGCCACAAACATTACAGTTTCGGACGGTACGACGATATCGAAAATGCTTTCACAAACGGTAGCTTCCACTGTCGATGTCGCCGATCACATCGCACTCGATCGCAGCGGTTACTACAAAGAGCTGATTTTAAGACATGAAGACTTGAACCAGTCTACGATCTTTTTGAATACACCGGTGGTAAAAAGCAGTCTTTTTCTTTCACAGCTTACACTGGCGGATTATAAACCGCTTCAGGTCCTAAGTACACAGATCAACTATTCGCCTCTGCTTCTCACTCTCACACAGTATCACGATAGAGAGAACATGGTAGTGGCCAGCTCTATCGGAGAGCTCGATGCGGTGTTGAGTGAAAACATTGCACTTGTCAATCAGGATATCCGCTTCAACTGGCTCAACTACGCCACAGTTTCCGGTCTGGACTACTACTTTACCTCTAAAACCGGTGAGAGAAGACTCAGCGAAGAAGACTTTACGGATGGATCGATAGACTATGATATTAAACTATATGAAGCAGGTTTATATCGCTTCGTGCCAAAAGAGATACCAATGCCGCAAGAGGATGATAACGGCTCAATCATCGAAATATACGACGACGAGACGAATCTTGAGGACTACGACTCATTCCAGTCCGATAGTATTGAGTAGATATGCGGAGGGATCTTACATACCCTCCCCTCTTTTAAAAAGGCGAGTTTCACTTTCATTGTAAAGAGTGTGTCACCATCTTTCAAAACCTTCTGCATCAAAACGATCGAAGCGCCTCTTTTCTCCAAAAGCTCGGTCGTTACCTCCACCATATCTCCGAGCGTTGCCGGCTTTAGATACTCCGCTTCTACCTTTTTCACGACAAAATAGCCATCTTCACTCTCAGGGCTGAGCCCTCTGGCAAAAAACTGTTCGCTCCTCGCTCTTTCGCAAAACTTGAGGTAGTTGGCATAATATACTATGCCGGCAGCATCAGTATCTTCGTAATAGACCCGTATTTTCACTCTCTACCCCCGTATATTCGGCATCTTAGAAGCTCTTGTCACCCGGTGTGCCCTTTTGTATGCGTAAACTCTGTTTCAAGTAGTCTTCAAAACTGGCTTCCCGCCAGACCAGTGCTTTTGATTTACTTCTTGTATCCTGGCTTTAAACCTATACTTTCTTTACGAACTCCTGCTTGAGCCTGATTGCTCCGACTCCGGGTACTTTGCAATCGATATTGTGTCCGTCACTGCTATCTACGAGGCGGATATTTTTGATCTTTGTGCCGACCTTTATGCCGCCACTGCTTCCTTTGACCTTTAGATCCTTGATGACTGTAACGCTGTCGCCGTCTTGAAGGATGTTTCCGTTTGCATCTTTTACTATCAGTCCGCTCTCTTCTTGTGTCGCGGCATCTTTGCTCCACTCATGCGCACACTCCGGGCAAATGTACAAAGATCCGTCTTCATAGGTATATTCGCTGCCGCACTGCGGGCAGTTTGGAAAATTTTCCATTCTTTTCCTTATAGTTGAATTTGGGCGCTATTTTAGCCTATTTTATCTCTATCTCTTCAACGATATCGAGCCCGAATCCGCCAAGCCCTACAAACTCTCGCCCTTTGCTGGAGACAAGAAGTCTGATATTCCTGATTCCTAGCCCTGCCAAAATCTGGGCGCCTATGCCGTACTCTTTCATAGTCTCACCGGCAGCATCTCTACTGTCGAGAAATACGATCACTCCGCCGTTTTTTTTCAGGTATTCGATCGAATCTACAAGTTGGCTGTAACGATGCTGGTTCAGCAGCAGATCTATATCCGGACCGATATTGTGGAACTTGACATTTTCAGTTTCATGCAGTTTGTAGAATATGAGTGCGTAGTGCTCTTTGCCACGATGGTCGGTAAATCTTTTTTTGGTGACTTTCGTATCGAAAAACTCGATCTCATCCTCTTCCATCGCTCTTACGAGTCTCTCGTTTCTTAGCCGATACTCGACAATATCTGAAATATAGACTATATTGAGACCATGTTTTTTTGCAAAGACTTCCAGGTCGTCACGACGGGCCATCTGCCCGTCTTCACGCATGATTTCGCATATTACGGCACTGGGAGCGAGACCTGCGAGCCTGCAAAGATCGACTGATCCTTCGGTATGGCCCGTACGCACCAGTACCCCTCCCTCTTTGGCGATGAGAGGAAAGATGTGCCCGGGTCGTACAAGATCCTCGGCATGACTTACCGGGTTTGCCAGCAGTTTTATGGTCATGTCCCGCTCATAAGCCGATATTCCCGTAGTAGCCTCTTTCGCGTCGACGGAAACGGTAAATGCAGTCTCATGCTGAGAGTCGTTGTTCTGCACCATAGGATCGAGCTCCAGCCGCTTCGCGATCGCCTGGGAAATCGCAACACATATCAGCCCCTTCGCCTCCGTAGCCATGAAATTGACTTTTTGCGGTGTGGAAAAAGTAGCCGCATAAACCAAATCACCCTCGTTTTCTCTATCCTCGTCATCGATCATGACTACCATCTTTCCATGTTTTATATCTTCTATCGCCTGCTCTACCCTCTGTATAGGCATATATAACTCCGTTCAATTTTTATGTTTGAAAAATTATATCCAAAAACCCTTGACATTGGGAGATAAATGCATTATAATTCTGACCGCAAACAGGCAACAGCCTCTCCATTTACTGGGGTGTCGCCAAGTGGTAAGGCAGCAGGTTTTGGTCCTGCCATTCGGGGGTTCGAATCCCTCCACCCCATCCACTTTTGTCGCGGGATAGAGCAGTCTGGTAGCTCGTCGGGCTCATAACCCGAAGGTCGGGGGTTCAAATCCCTCTCCCGCAACCAATCCTCATTAAACACCAAAATCATGGCATTTTGAGACTCATTGCTTTACATGGTGTGCCCATATTGTGCCCAAAAGT
>JAMONQ010000080.1 GCA_027065635.1 Campylobacterales bacterium
CAGGGTTTGCCGCTGCGAGCCCGGGGGATTTCGATGCCATCAGAAGAATATGCGAAGTGGTGGACGAGAGCGGGGTATGCTCACTTGCAAGAGCTGTGGAGCGCGATATAGTAAAGGCGGGCGAAGCTCTTGAAGGTGCGAAAAAGAAGCGTATCCACACATTTATCGCGACAAGCCCCATACATATGGAGCACAAGCTTAGAATGAAACCCCAGGAGGTTGTTAAACGTGCGGTCGAGGCTGTGGAGCTTGCCCGTACGTTTACCGAAGATGTCGAGTTCAGCTGCGAGGATGCAGGACGCAGCGAGATCTCTTTTTTGAAGGAGATACTCGATGCAGTCATAGAGGCCGGCGCAACCACTCTCAACATCCCGGATACGGTAGGATACAGGCTTCCGCAGGAGATGGGAGCCATGATAAAAGAGCTTCACGAACATGTGGGTGAACGTGCGATCATATCGGTACACTGCCACAACGATCTCGGCCTCGCGGTCGCCAACTCGCTCTTTTCCGTCATGAACGGTGCGCGTCAGGTAGAGTGTACCATCAACGGTCTGGGCGAGCGTGCCGGAAATGCGGCGCTTGAAGAGATCGTAATGGCGATGAAGACCAGATCCGATATCTTTACGGATGTAGAAACAGGCATAAATACCAAGGAGATCTATCCGACCAGCCGTCTCGTGGCTGCGATTACAGGAATAGAGCCGCAGCCGAACAAGGCGATCGTGGGTAAAAACGCCTTCGCTCACGAAAGCGGTATTCACCAAGACGGTATGCTCAAGTGCCAGGAGACCTACGAAATCATGAGAGCTGAAGATATAGGACTGGAGCAGAACAGACTGGTGCTGGGCAAACACTCCGGGCGCCACGCTTTCAAGGACAGGCTCGAAGCACTCGGGTTTGAACTCACACCGCAGGAGCTCGACAAGGCTTTCGAGCGTTTCAAGGCGCTTGCCGACAAGAAGAAGGAGATATTCGACGACGACATCCGTATGCTGATCGCGAGCGAGATCACGAATATACCGCAAACCTTCGAACTTGTCGGATTGCAGATAGCAGACTGTTCCGCCGGTGTACCAAGCGCGGCCGTTACGATACGCCATAAGGGTGAAACGGTAACGGATGCGGGTATCGGTGACGGAACTATCGACGCGATATTCAAGACAATCGACAGAATCAGCGGTCACTCGGGAGTGCTCAAGGATTACAGAGTCGAAGCCGTAAGCCAGGGGAAGGATGCGCTGGCGAAGGTGGTGGTCAATGTCCAGTTCGACGAGAGCAGAAGCGCAGTGATCGGGCACGGTTTGAGCATAGATACGATGCTTGCGAGTGCAAAGGCATATATAGGAGCTTTAAACAGTTACCTTTCCATGCTTCCTTCGGAGTGCTCCATAGATAGTTGCGAGGGGGTATAACCCCCTCTACTCATTCACTTCCCATACCCACTACGTCGAAGTCGAAATATTCCGACTTGAACATACCGTTTGGAATCTTTGAGAACTGAATGGCGGCAGCTTCGCTGTTTCCCTGCTCGAGGTATAAAAGCCCCAGTGCGTATCTGCTCTCCAGGTTGTTTGGATCTGTGAGTTTTGCAAGCTCGAGAAGTGCCGACGCGTTTGCCGGGTGTCCGGCTCCGACCGATGCTACGGCGGCTAAAAAAAGTGTGCGACTATCCTGATGCTTGTACTGATCTACCAGCTGATTGAAAAGAACGTAAGCCTCCTCGAACTGCCTCAGATATATATCGCTAAGAGCGAGGGTCTCCACGATACCTGCCGGATCCTCCTGCTCTTCGAGAAGTTTTTGCTGTGTAGCCGTTTTGAATCTAAATAGTGTACCGGTAATGAAGCGGAAAGCTATATAGTTTTCTCTCGTGAAGGAGCTTCCGTAGTAGACTGCATCGAGGTCGAGCGGATGGTTTTTCAGATAGATACGGGCTTTGGAACTGAAAGCCTTTATATCGAGATCCTTGTATGTGATCTCAAGAAAAAGCAGGTGTGCCAGTATGTTCTGGGGCAGCATATCCCGCAACTCCCTTATTTTTCGTTTCGCCATATCCCACATGCCGTTGTCAGCGGCAACGAGAGTATCGAAAAGTAGATAGATCGGGCGATTTTCATGGGTTGTCTGAAGCCATTTGGAAGCGGCCGCGCTGTTACCCTGATAGAAGTATAAAAGAGCCTGGTAAAACTTCTCTTTCGTATCGGGATTTTCGATCTGTTTCATATCTTCTTGTATGAATTTTTCGACCTGGGGGACCTCTTTGCCGGTAAATGCTTCACACATGAGTGCGAAAATGGCGGAGAGATAGTTGGAGGAGTCGAGGTGATAGCTTCTTATGAAGTGCTTGTGCGCTTTCGTGAAGTTGCCGAGCTGTGCATAGGTGAGCCCGAGGTTGTAGTGGAGAATAGAGTGGTTCGGAAAGTTTTTCAGGGCTTTTTCAAGCAGATCGTTCGCTTTTTGAAGTCTGTTTTCGATCGCCGCTTTTATGGCTTTGGATATGAGAAGGTTTACACCGGAGATTTTTGAGCTTCTTGAGAGATACCTGGAGGCTTCGCCGTCATCGTCCACATAGATAGAGGCGTTTCCCTTTTTTATATAGTTTATCGTCTGATCGGCATTGAAGACTTTGAAAGGCGCAAACTCGAATATGAGTCTGAACGCATCCGGCTGTGAACTCATCCTTTCGGCGGAGAAGCGTTTTTGTGCGGCGTCTATATCGTATACGGATGGGTGAAGACGTGTCTTTATAGGGTATAGCAAGAGCCCTTTTCCGTCAAAGTCTCTTTTTAGTTCGCGCAAAATCTTGGCGGCGTTTTGCGTTCTTTGATTTTTGAGATCCACCAGAGCCAGAGCCTTTTTGCTTTTAAACGGATAGGGAGACTCCTGGGCCGCTTTTTTAAGATACTGGGATGCGAGTTCATAATCTCCGACACGAGCGTATAGCTGGCCGAGATAGAGGTAGTCCTGCACCGAAGTGGCGTGCTCGATCAGGTCGATGGCCTTCAGCGGACGATCGAATATCGTATAACTGATGGCGCCGAGGTGTTCGAGCTCCTTCTTGTAAGCGTCCGAAACCGGATGCTCTATCGCGCTGAGAATTTCGAAAAAGTTGCCGCGATAGTAGTTGACGATCGAATAGAGGTAGCTGTAAAGAGAGGAGTTGAAACTTTCAGGCAGGTATGCTTCAGCCAGTTGAAGATAGTATTCGAACCGTTTTTTGTCTTTCAGGTGCAGTGCGCATCCTGCGGCGTTGAGAGCGCTGATGGTGCGGTTCTCGCCGTTTTCTATAGCCTTTTTGAACGACTGGATAGCCTCTTCGTATCGACCCTGTTTCATCTGGGCTACACCGAGGTTGTAGTTGGATATGGATGCGCTGTACGTAGCTATTTGTTCAAATAGCTTCAGGGCCTCTTTTTTGTCGCCGCGCGCGTATAGAATATTTGCCTTTTTGATCATGCTCTCAAGTTGCGACTGGGCGGCTTGAGGTTTGACTTTCTGGGCCGACTTTATCTTTTCGACAAGTTGTGAAGCATCCGTATCGTCGGCTTTCGTATTGTTTTCGCGGCTTAGAAACAGTACGAGCAGTATTGCTACCAGAAGCAGAGCGGCCGCGAGAATGCCGAGCAGAATAAAAAGGGTCTTTTTGTCTTTGCGCGGCTCTTGCGGCTTTTTTTCGCCATCGGAAGATCCGTCCGAAGATGAGGAGATCTTTCCCTCATCCTCTTCGAGGATGATCACCTCTTCTTCAGCCATCTATCATCTC
Organism: Campylobacterales bacterium; assembly: GCA_027065635.1. GTDB lineage: Bacteria > Campylobacterota > Campylobacteria > Campylobacterales > Hydrogenimonadaceae > Hydrogenimonas. The sequence goes on from JAMONQ010000080.1 coordinate 3,767, forward strand.
CTACAGATACTCTCTCAATACCTGCGGAACCAGGATCGATCCATCTTTTTGCTGATAGTTTTCCATGATGGCTATCAGAGTGCGGCCAACCGCAAGACTGGATCCGTTTAGAGTGTGTACCGGAATATTCTTCTTCTGCTCCTTGTACCGGATCTTTGTGCGTCGTGCCTGAAAATCCCTCGTATTCGATATGGAGCTGATTTCACGATATTTACCCTGGCCCGGCAGCCAAACTTCGAGATCGATAGTCTTCGCCGCGCTAAAACCCATATCTCCGGCGCAAAGAAGCACTTTTCTGTGCGGAAGCCCGAGAGATGACAGGAGGTCGGAAGCGCAGGATACCATCTCGTCGAAAACGGTATCGCTTTGGTCTGGTGTCGTGATGGAGACAAGCTCTACCTTGTCGAACTGATGCTGGCGTATCATACCTCTTGTATCACGTCCGGCCGAGCCCGCCTCTTTGCGAAAGCAGGGAGTGTATGAGGTGAGTTTTAGAGGAAGGTCTTCTCTTTTCAGGATCTCGTCTCTGAAAAGGTTTGTCAGCGGTACTTCCGCCGTCGGTATCATATATAGATCTTCTCCCTCGATCTTGAAAAGGTCATCCGCGAATTTCGGCAGCTGGCCCGTTCCGAAAAGAGATTCCGAATTGGCCATGAAGGGGAGGCATACCTCTTCAAATCCGCGCTTTCTGTTGAAGTCGAGCATATAGTTGATCAGCGCCCGTTCCAGTCTCGCTCCTTCGAAGCGAAGCGCGCTGAAACGGCTCTTCGCTATCTTGACGCCGCGCTCGAAGTCTATCCAGCCGTTTATTTCGGCAAGCTCCCAGTGCTCTTTGGGTTCGAAGTCGAAGAGGGTAGGCTCCAGGATGCGTTCCAGCTCTACATTGTCATCCTCATCTTCTCCATCCGGTACGTCGGGATCCGGAATGTTCGGAATTGTGGCGGCAATTTCGAATAGACGCGTTTCAAGAAGCCTGAGCTCTTCGTTGAGAGCCGCGATACGCTCCTTGTTTTCTGCTACTTCACGCTGCAACTGCGAAATATCCCTGCCCTCTTTTTTATACTCTCCGAAGAGTCTGCTTTTTCTGTTCTGCTCGGCCTGCGACGCTTCGAGTCGCTTTTGCACCTCTTTCTTCTCTTCGAAAAGTACTTTCAGCCTTTCGAGTACTTTCTCTTCCACACCGCGTCTTTCAAGAGCGGATGATACGGTATCGAAATCCTTTTCAATCTGCCGAAGATCGACCATATATTTCCTTGAAGATTAAGTTTGTGTCCATTTTACTGAAAAAGAGTTTACGATCATATATCGTCACTGAAATTATAGGTTTCCGCCGCGACGATCGCCGTGAAATATGCCAGCCACACCATCAGCAGGATCGCAACCGGGATCAGAAGTAGAGTCGCCGCGCATATTGCGGTCAAAATCGAGGCTCCGAATGCGAGCAGCATCCACATGGAGACGGTTTTTAGATACTTCGAGTTGAATGTTGCGCTCCAAAATCGCGGATAGAAGATGGTGAAGACGGCATTGAGTGCATCGAGAAAGCCTCTTTGCATCAGAGCGTAACCGTATATCAGGGGCCACAGATAGCCGAAGAAGGAGGCTACGATAAGGAAGAAGAGCAGAGTCGGTGTGCTTGTCGCCACGATCTGCGCATAGATCTGCATACTCTGTTGCGCGGAGGCGTCTGGTCTGCCCATTTGTTCTTCTATCATACCAAGGACCGCTTCCCCTCCACTCAGCCAGAAGATAAGGGATGTAGCGACGATAACTATCAGCGAGATCAGTATGAAGCCGAGATATAGCCCGGCAGCCGGCGACAGGTATGTAAAGAGTATCTCTTTCGCCCCCAGAGCCTGCATCCGCTCTTTGAGTGCGGATACGGAGTCGCTTTGCATGACGGCGTCGACGATCCGGAATGCTGCAGAGTAGAGAAGCAGACTCGAAATCATCGCAGCCAATAGCCCTATTGCCGGAACGGCCTGCAAAATGGTCAGGACAAGTATTACGGAGGCTATTATCGCGCTGCTTTTCCAGTTGCCGCTCAAGGCGGCCCATGTATAGTCGAGTGCGGACGCTATCGGTCTTGATCTGAGGTTTTCATCCGGCAGTATGTGCATTTTGGCTCCTTCCGTTATCCGTAAATACGTTTGAAAATAATCATCCCGGCGATCGTAGCCGCTATACATAAAGAGGTATTCAGTGCTATGTTGGCTGCCGCACGCCCCCAAAGACCGCCCTGAAGCATCGTTACGGTTTCGAGTGAAAAGGTGGAGAAGGTTGTAAGCGCTCCGAGCAGACCGGTAATGATCAGAGCTTTTTGATGGGGCGCTATGACGCTTTCAAAATAGAGTATCGCGAAACCGATCGTAAAGCTGCCCACGATATTGACGGTAAGTGTACCTATCGGAAAATGTGAGTCCGAAACTCTTTGGACCCATCCGCTGAGCAGGAAACGCAAAACGGCCCCTATGAATCCGCCGGTGCCTACCGCAAGAAGTAGCGACAGTTGCATCAAACCTCTCCGAATCCGGGGTGTTTGTAGCTTATTACTTCGACATCGCTAACTGTGACGAGACCCTCTTTTATCATTGCGTCGGCCTCTTTCAAAAAGCGCTCGATATTCTCTTCGGTATCGATCATCTCGACGATTACAGGCAGCTTCTGGCTAAGTGCCCATACGTTGAAGGCGTGAAGTTGCGAGTGTGCTCCTATACCGGCTACCGCCTTTACCACTGTGGCGCCGGCGATATTGCACTCCCTGGCTTTGCCCAAAAGCGCTTCCCAAAGAGCTCTCCCTTCGAAGGTGTCTTCGTTGCCTATATAGATTTTAAGCGCTTTTCTTTTGCCCAGATAGCGTTTCATAGCAGCGCCCTTATCTGTGACAGGAGATTTCGAAGACTGCGTCGTTGACTCTGCCCATCATGGAGGAGGCCTCCTCTTTCGCCTTTTCGTTTCCATCTTCTATGATCTTTTCGATTCCCTTTTTATCCAGCTTCAAACGGCGTTCTCTCATAGGTTCGAGTACTCTTTCGATGCTTGCTGCGCAAATCTTTTTGCAGTCTATGCAGCCTATCGCTCCCGCACGGCAGTCGGCATCGATCTTTTGTACCGTTGTGTCATCGCTTAGAGCCTTATGGTAGTCGAATACCAGGCATACTTCCGGATTTCCCGGGTCGTTGCGGCGGACACGCTGCGGATCGGTTTTGGCCGTGCGCAGTTTCTGCCAAACATCTTCGCTCGTATCGGTCAGATATATGGCGTTGTTGTAGCTTTTGCTCATTTTGCGGCCGTCGAGTCCCGGCAGGCGCGCCATGGGGGTGAGCATCTCTTTGGGTTCCGTGAATATTTCGCAGCCGAAGAGGTGATGAAACCTTCGAACTATCTCTCTCGTGATCTCGAGGTGGGGCCTCTGATCTTCTCCTATGGGGACGCCTTCCGCTCCATAAAGGATGATGTCGGCAGCCTGAAGTACCGGATACGTCAAGAAGCCTGCCGTATGTATCTCCTTGTTTTTCATCTGTTCGAGCTGATCCTTGTAGGTCGGGTTTCTCTCCAGCCAGCCGAGAGGGGTGATCATATTCAAAAGTACGTATAGTTCCGCATGCTCTTTTATGGAGCTCTGCACGAAGATGGTGGATCTTTGAGGATCGATACCGGCCGCTATCCAGTCCATTACCAGTTCGAGACCGAGCTCTTTGAGGTTTTGCTTCTCTTCGTAGCTGGTTGAAAGCGCATGCCAGTCCGCTACGAAAAAGCGGCAGTCGTTCTCCTTTTGCAGTTCGACCCAGTTCCTGATCACTCCCAGATAGTGTCCGAGGTGTAGTTTTCCTGTGGGTCGCATACCGCTTACTATTTTCATGGATGTGGTTCCTTCTCTTCGATTTATACTCTTTTATGCAACATTTCGACGCACTCCCGGTAAACTGCAAAGAGCCGATCTGTGCCATTGTCGGCTCTCTCGCAGAGTGCGGGGCGTCTTCTGAAAAGTATTCACAATTATATCCAACGAACTTTCATCGGAGGTAAATTTAGCGAAATTTGCTTTTTTATAGAGTAGAATAGAGCAGACTTTTTTCAAAGGAACTTCATGAATCTCGAAAAGGTTATTTCGGGCTTTTTCATCATACTCGCTCTGACGATGAACTTCGGTTTTTTCTACGGCGACCCTACGGTGCTCGAACAGCATAACCGCTACGAGCTCTTTATCGCCATCATCGTGAATCTGATAGCCACCATATACAAACTCGGAGACAAGACGCATCTTGGTGCGGTTTTGCTGGCAACGAGCCTGGTGGCCGATATCCAGCTCATTGCGGCGGCTTCGGTCTGGGCTCTTGGAGAGTATGTGACGGGTCTCAATACCGAGATGGTAACGGCCATCGTTTCGCTTTCGGGCGGGGCACTGCTGGCAAACATAGTTTCGGTAGTTCTTTTTACCGGGGATGTTCTGAAGTCGAAAAGGTAGTCTGCATTGCGTAACAATTCGCTCTATCTGATCATCAAGCGTATGCGTACTCCCATGTACGTGCTTATCGTCACTTTTTCCATCTCTATTTTGGGAATGGTGCTGATACCGGGGGTTGACGATCAGGGCAATACCTACCATCTTACCTTTTTCGATGCCTTCTATTTCGTATCCTACATGGCTACGACTATCGGCTTCGGAGAGAGTCCGTACCAGTTTACATATCCGCAAAAGCTCTGGGTCGGCTTTACGATCTATCTTACCGTCATAGGTTGGCTCTATGCCATAGGTTCCATCATAACTCTCGTGCAGGACAAAGTGCTTGCGGCGCAGATCGCTCTGGCGCAGTTTCAGCGCAAAATCAGAAAGATGGACGAACCCTTCATTATATTCGTAGGCTACAACTCCATGACCAAAGCGATCATAGACAAACTGACGCAAGACGGTATACGCAGTGTCATAATAGAGAAGAACGAAGAGAAGATCAAGCTTCTGGCGCTGGAGAACTATACGATAGAGGTGCCGGCACTGGTGGGCGATATCAGTGATCCGAACGTCTTCAGGATCGCCGGGATACACAAACACAACTGCCGGGCCGTGGTTTCGCTCTTTAACGACGATGTGATGAATCTGCATGTCGCACTTTCAGCCAAACTGATGAACAAGCATGTCACCGTCATAGTCGAAGCTACCGAAGACGAGTATGCGCAAAACCTCAAGACCATCGGTGCCGATATCGTTGAAAATCCGTTCAAGATCATCGCAAAAAGAATATACCTCTCTTTGAAGTCGCCCTCGTTGCTGATGCTGGAGCAGTGGATATACGGAGATCCTCTGGTGCTTAGAAAGAAGGACAAGCTTCCGAGGGAGGGTAAATATATAGTGTGCGGATACGGGCGTATGGGCACCGCTTTGGAGGTGGGGCTCAAACGGGCCGGTATAGACTATATATTTATCGAAGCGAGCCCGAAAAAGGCCGCGAAGGCCAAGCGAGGCGAAAAGGTAATGGTAGGAGATGCCGACGACAAAAAGATCCTTCTCAAAGCGGACGTTCAGGAGGCCTCCTGCATTATAGCGGCGACGAAAGACGACCTTTTGAATCTATCTATCATTATGGCGGCAAAGAGGATAAACCCGGATATCTATACCGTAGCCAGGGAGAACAGGATAAATGACGCTATCGTATTCAAGGCGGCCAAGATAGATCGTGTCATCACAATCGAGACATTGATGGTAAAAAAGACCTACAATACCATCGCAAGACCGCTTGCGGACCGCTTTTTGAGGCTCATAAACTATCGCGGCGAGGAGTGGGGAAAACGGGTGGTTGAACTCCTCAAGGAGAAGATAGGCAACAATCCCGACACTTTCGAAACGGTCATCGACGAAGATCACGCTTTCGCACTCGTCAGACACATGAAAAAGTGCGAAGAGGATATTCCCTACGAGATTCTTTGTCGCAGAAGAGACAACTGGAAGATGTGCAATTCGGTTCTTATTCTCTATATCAAACGCGAAGATGAGGAGATCCTGCTTCCGGACCCGTCTCTTCCGATAAAGTTCGGTGACAGGATCCTGATGGCCGGGGAGAGGGAGTCGTTTGAAGATGTAGAGTATATTATGGAGAATATAAACGAACTCTGCTACGTTCTGAGCGGAAGAGAGTGTGAACTCTCCTTCTTGGGGAGGCTCTTTTTGGGACGCGGCAAAAACGGCGACTCCTGTAGCAAGGTAGCCTAACTCTCCTCTTCTCTTTCTCCCCTCCTTTTTGGCAGCAGTATGAGAGGTGTCCCCTCGAAGTCGAACTTCTCTCTTAGCTGGTTGGTCAGATATCTGATATAGCTGAAATGTATACCGTTGGGCCTGTTCGATATCAGGGCAATCTTCGGCGGTTTGACGGCATACTGGGATGCGAAGAGGATATTTACCGGCTTTCCTTTGAAGCTTGGGATATGGTGCTTCACGGTAGCCTGCTTTACCACTTCGTTCAACTCCCCGGTGGGGATGTGTCTTGTATAGTTTTCGTAGACTTTCAGTATCATATCGCTTATTTTGTGGACCCTTTTCTTCGATTTGGCCGATACGGTGATGACGGGTGCCCAGCTTAGAAACTTGAAGCGGTAGCGGAGCTCTTCGACTACCTCTTCGTAACTTCCTATGGCTTCGTCCCACTTGTTCAGTACGATGATACAGCCGAGTTTGAATTCGTCAACAAGTCCTGCTATCTTCTCGTCCAGCTCGCTCAAAGGGGCGCTCGCATCCAAAACGAGAAGAGCTATATCGGCACGTTCGAGCATCTGTCTGGTACGATTGAGTGCGAAGCGCTCGATTCCCTGAATCTTTCCTCGCCTTCTAAGACCGGCCGTATCGATGAAGGTCACTGTTTTGTCCTCTATGGTCATGCTCTCGTCGACAGGGTCTATGGTAGTGCCCGCCACTTCGCTGACTACTGCGCGGTCGCTGCCAAGAAGCGCGTTTAGAAGGGAGCTCTTGCCGACGTTTGTGCGTCCTATTATCGCTACACCGATTTCGTTTGGAGTCTCGTCCTCCTCTTGAAGTACTCCCGTTTCGTCAAACTGCTCTATCAGATTCTCAAGGGCGTCGTCGCCCTCCGTCTCAAGCATCAGAGCCGGCTCGTCGAGATGGCTCTTGATCCATTCGATAAGCTTGCCTATACGTCTGTTGTGGGATACCGATACGGCGAACATGTTTTTGGCACCGAAGCTGCCGAATTCCCAGGCCCGCTCCTCCTCCTTGTCGTTATCGATCTTGTTGACTACCAGCGCTATCGGTCTGCCGAGCTTTTGCAGTCTGTAAAAAAGATCCCTGTCTCTTTCGTCAGGAAGTCTCTTGCCGTCTACGACATAGAGGATGACGTCGGCTTCGCCGGCAGCCTCTATCGCCTTGTTTTTGACACTTTTGAAGAGTTCGCTGCTATCGTCTATACCTCCGGTATCCAGGAGTTGAGCCTCTTTGCCGTCGAAGTCTATATACTCTTTTTTGACATCTCTGGTCGTTCCGGCGGTATCGGATGTGATGGCTATGCGCTTTTTGGCGAAGCGGTTGAAAAGGGAGCTTTTGCCTACGTTAGGCTGTCCCAGGATTGCTATTTTTTTCATATCCCTCTTTGATTCACATTTTTGGATGATAATTTACTGTGATTTTATCGAAAATGTGATTAAATTAACCAGAGACGGGCCCTGATGAAAGGATGCGCTATGAAGAGGTTGATATTTCTGCTGTTTTTGTTACTCGGTACGGCTTTTTCCGAGTCTATGTATGCGACCTATAAAATAGAGTATGGAATATTTGGAAAAATGGGTGTTTCGGATGCCTATTTGAGCAAAAAGGATGGCCGTTACGAAATCAAAATGGTCGCAAAGGCTACGGGACTCGCAAAAGTCCTGAGCGGCGGAAGGGTGGAGATATACGG
>JAMONQ010000081.1 GCA_027065635.1 Campylobacterales bacterium
CAAAAAAGAAGGAATAGGGATGAAAAAGAAGATACTCTTCGTGGCGCTTTTTGCCACGGTTTTGCTTTTTGGCGGATGTAGCAACAAAGTAGAGGAGAAAGCCGTCGTAACGGTAAAAGAGGGGGAAGTGGCACCTGCCGTAAAAATCGGCGAGCCGTTCGGTGCGCAAAAACTTGTAGACCAGTTCGACAAAGAGGGTGAGATAGGAGCCGATACAAAAAAAGTGATCATGGCTTTTTCAAAGGCTACTGGCCATCTTGTCAAAGAGTTTCTATCGACACAGCCCAAGGATTACCTCGCTTCACACCATGCGGTATTCATAGCCGATGTAAGCGGAATGCCGAAAGTGATCTACGAATATATGGCGCTTCCCGGGCTTCAAAAAAACGACTTTTCGATCTATCTGCTCAAAAGTGAAGATGAGGCTAAAAAATTCAAGAACGAAAAGTATGCAGACTACGTAATGGTCATAGATCTTGACAACGGTATAGTTGAAAAAGTGGAATTTGTCACTACGGTCGATGACCTGAAAAAGAGTCTCGGCTAAACTCTCTCAAACTCTTATACTCATAAGATCGTAAGCCACTTCGACTTCACCGTCGAAGTGCTCTCTCGCTTCGTTCAAAAGGGCTTCTACCTTCTCTTTCGTATCGTATCTCGGGCTGATATGAGTCAATATCAAACTTTTGGCGCCCATTCGCGAAGCCGCCTCCGCTACGGATTTGGCCGTCGAGTGCATAAACTTTTTTGGAAGCTTTTCGAAATCTTTTTGCAAATAGGTCGCTTCATGTATCAGCAAATCGACACCTTTGAATCTTTCAAACAGAGAAGGGTCGTCGTTATCTCCCGCTACTATTATCCTTTTCCCGCGTTTTGGAGGCCCGATAAACTCATCAGGCTCTATGACGCGTCCATCCGGGAGTCTGATTCTCTCTCCACCCTTCAGTTTTCCGTATAGCGGTCCTGGTGGTATTCCAGCCTCCATTGCCTTCTTGACATCGAACTCTCCTTGTCGATTTTTTTCGGTTACGATAAATCCGAATGTAGTTATCGAGTGGGAAAGCTTCAAAGTCTCCACAGAAAAATCATCAAAAGTGTAACGATCTGCATCACCGATCTCCACGATACTCATCTCGAAGGGAAGGTTCAACTGTGTAAGACTCAAAACAGTCTCTACAAGTTCCCCTATACCCTCCGGTCCGTAAATCTCCAACCCCCTCTGCGCTTTTTGAAGCGCTCTGGAGGCGAGCAGTCCGAAAATTCCGTAGATATGGTCGCCATGCAGATGTGTAATGAATATTTTGGAGAGATTAAACGGGGAGAGGGGAGTATACATAAGGCGGTATTGGGTACCTTCTCCGCAATCAAAAAGAGTCCACTCCTTCTTGTTTTCTGGCTGCAAAGCCAAAGCGGAGACGAATCGCTCTTTGGTAGGAGCTCCGGCCGATGTTCCAAGAAATGTGACTCTCAACTCTTTTCTCCAGCGATTTCATCCATTACACCGGCCGCCTCTTTGAGACGCTCTTTGTCGAAGTGCGTATATATGCGAGAAGTATCGAGACTGGCATGCCCCAAAGCCTCCTGAACAAGAACGAGATCCTTTTTCTTCAGATAGAGCATCGTAGCGAAAGTGTGACGCAGCATATGAGCACCGTTTTTCTCTTTTCTGATACCGGCATGAAGCAGTATTTTTTCTACGATTCTGCTCACGTACGCCTGGGTGAGGGGAGTCCCTTTCTTGTTGCAGAACAGATAGTCGTTTTGACACCGACCAATAGTGAGCCACTCATTTAGATATTTACTAATATGAGACTCTCTGATCATCACGACTCGGGCTTTGTTCCCTTTACCTACGATTCTTATGAGATAGACACCGTTCTCCGGCATGAGATCCCTTCTTTTTAGATTCAGCGCCTCACCGACACGTATACCGGTAAAGAGGATCATTTTGATAAGGAGTCTGTTTCTTGCCGCCACATCGGATCTGAAAGGGTAGTTTTCGATAGCTTCCAAAAAACGCTCTACCTCCTCTTCACGCATGTAGGAGGGCAGTTTGGTACCACTTTTTCCAGACAATCCGCCCCAGTTTTTCAACTCTATACCGTAATGGTGGACTTTCGAGGAGTCCTCATCTCCGTTTTGCCTGTCAATATATCCGAAAAAGTTGATCATAGCTACCCTGTAATTCTTTTTTGTGGCATCCGAAAGTGACGCGGTGGCACCGGCCAAGAAGTCGCTGATAAGCTCCTCGTCTATCTCTTTCATCGATGCGGGTCCTATACCTTCGAGATAGCGATAGAGCTTCTCAAGCGGCTTATAGTAGGTATTTATACCGATCAACCCGGCATTTCTTGCCTCTTTGGCGAGCCTGGAGAGATCGTCAATACTTTTAACGCCCCTTCTTAGTGCAGTGATTACATATGCAAGTCTATCGGGATCTTTTACCTGCCTGTTGGATAGAGAGTTGAGTTTGGAATGCATATATCGGCTCATCCAGAAAAGGAGTGTCTTGTCGAAACTATCTTCAAAATCGAGCGGGTAGCGCATACACAGATTCCTTCCGTATCGATATCTATTTTTGTATTGAAAACTATAATTTTCAAACTATATTTTACATACTCCCCCATTAAAGACTCCTTTCCTTCAGCTCATGAACATATGTTCATGAGTAGTTAATTTCAAATTAACGTCTGTTCATGTAGAATACTCTATACAAGAACGCTTGTTCACCTCAAAAAGCCCAAAATCAAGGAGTTCAAAAATGCCGAAACAGCAAAATACCAGACAGAAAATCATCGATGCGGCGATAGATCTTATTGCGGAAAAGGGATACAAGGGTGCATCGGTCCGCAAAATTGCGGCAAAAGTGGGAATCAGAGAGAGCGCTATCTACAACCACTTCAAAAACAAAGAGGAGATCCTCAAAGAGATCGTAGAGCAGATTTTCACTACGCCTTTCGAGACGGAGAATCTTGAAGAGAGAGCAAAAAAAGGAAAATCTTTTCTGCATCAGTTTGCGGTAGCTTACAAACTGGTCTCATTTGACAAACGAATGGAGAAACTCTTCAGGGTGATGATAATAGAACTGTTTCAAAACAGAAAGCTCAGGGAGAGTTTTTTGCAAGAGTTCCATCAAAAGGATATACATCAGATATCCAAAGCCCTTTTTATCATGATGCAGGAGGGGATGATACGTTCAGCGGACCCGATGTTCATGGCACAGGAGTTTATCTCTCCCCTATTCTACACAAGACTTCACGTTTCTCTCTTGCGAATAGATGCCAAATCTACGTCACCGATTGCGACACAGTTTGAAAAACATGTCGATTTTTTCTGGGAATCGATAGCGCTTTAATCTCATTGAGACGGAATGACATACTGAATACCGTCTCTTTTCAATCTATGCAGATTCTCCTGATGCACATCTGTAAGTATGAGCTTTATATCGAGACTTCCAAGCAGCGTCGAAAGTGCACTTTTAGATCCGCCGTCCAAATCGAGATAAAGTGTCTCGTGCATTTTGATATAAGCAGGAGCGGCATACTTCAAGTATCCGTAGTCGCCCTTTTCGCCGCTGAATCTGTTTATTCCGAATCTGACTCCATACTCTTTGAGAGAGTTCGATATCCGCTCGATCACGATCGGATCTATGGTAAATATATCATACTCGGATATCTCTATGAAGAGTCTCCCCTTCATTGCCTGCGAAATCTCCTTGACAGCCTCTTCGAACATCAGGTAGCTGTTGCTGTCTATTAGAGTTTTTGCAAATATCTCGAGACTGAGAGCATTGTGCGTAAATCGGTTCTTCTTCAGATATTCGAGCTCGTACATCACAAGATCGTGCTCGAGCCCAAGCTCTACGACAGCCGGCAGATAGTCTCCGTAGCTGTAACTGTACGCTTCGCTTCTAATGTCGAAAGTAAGAGAGTAAGCGACCTTTTCACCCTTCTTCAGGTTTATGACCGGTTCGAGTTCCGGCTCAAGCTTGCCGGCTTTTATCGCTGACTTGATGAGCTCCGCCCACTCGGTCTTTCCAAGAATGTGAGACCCTTTTTTGTCACCTTTGTATACGGTTATATGGTTTTCATTGTACAAGGCGGCATCAGAAAGTGCATAATCAACCCTCGCAAGAAGCTTCGATATCGACTCGTTTCTTACATAGTCGGTAATTCCGAAACTAAAGTACACAATCTCTCTGACATCGAATCTATCGCTTAAAACAAGGGTTTTTTTCATAATGTTTCTTGCGAGCTCTTCGGCGGTGTCTGTATCGAATACCGGTAGGACAAGCATCACTTCGGTACCGTTCAATCGGCATATTGTCGGTTCGTGCACCGTTTCACACATATTTTGCAAAATATGCGCAAACTCGACGAAAAACTCATCCATCTTTTTGTGACCGATCTTCTTGTTGGCTTCGCATACCCCGTTGATGCGGATCATCACCAAAGATCCTCTGGATCTGCTGTCGTTTGCAAGCAGATACTCCGGCAGCTTTATCTGAAAATACCTTCTATTAAAGAGCGATGTAAGCGGATCACGATATAGCACCTCCTGACTTTTCTTCATCGCTTCGGCATTTCTTTGAAAGATCTCCCTAACACGCTTGACTACGGAGTTCATCACTTCCGCAAGCTTTCTCAGCTCCTGTATCGAAGGAAGCTCCTTTTGTATGGAAAACTTGTTGTGTAGCAGACCTTCCGCCTGGCTTTTGATATCTTCGATCGATTTCAATACCGTCTTGAGTATCAAACGAAGCAGCAGCACTCCCAAAAACCCGAAAAGCAAAAAGAGAACGACAAGATAGATAAACAGACCGTATAGCTGTTGATACGCTTCGGTGGTATCCGCCTTTACGAGCAAAACTCTCAGCGGTCTATCTTTGCCCGATACGAGAACCTCTTCCATAGGAGCGCTTATCGGTAGCCATTTTTTTAACCACGACGGAATCTTCGAAGAGCTTTCGCTCCTCTTTTTCAGGTATATGGGTGCTCTTTGAGAGTCCTGCAGCGCAATCAACTCGTACGATCCGCGGCTAAATATTGTGTCAATCAGGGATTTTACACTCTCTTTGTCATCCCCCACCCCGCTCAAGGCCAGACTCAATGCCATGGCCGTATTTTTTGTGCTTCTCTTCAACTGCTCTTCAACATGATTTTTGGAGTTCAGAAAATTGATACCGAGTACGGCTACGAAGAGTGATAGCAGAAGGATCGATATGAAAAAGGTCATACGTTTGTATAGTGTCAAGATTGTCCTTTTTTAAAAATATTTTATAAGAATATCGGTAATCGTAAACTTAACTTCAACAAAAGAGTTGAAAAAACCTTTTTTCTCCTCTAATATCGGGCACTTCCGTTTGGACTTTATATGAAACCGCAAAGATGTTCAAGACCACTCTTCATCATTCTCGCACTTTTTGACCAGAGTCCTGTAGTGATCGACACCCCGGTAACTCTTCTCGAGGCGCCATCTCAATACAAACTCCACTATCAAACGCCTTAGATCCCTCTCCAGCTGCTCGACACGACCGAAATATCTGAGGTTTATATTCTTTGCACGCCTTTTACCCTCCTCTTCGATATATTTTATACCGATTATCTGGGCATATTTTCCCTCCATAACTGTGCCGAGACTCTCCCTGGTCAAAGAGATTGCTGACAGGTTGATCGCCTTGAATTCGAAAATATCCGTAAACTCCGGGCATTTATCGTTCAGTTGGAGCGTTACGAATATCTCTTTAAGCCTTTTGAGGTTCTTTTTTCTATCTACCTCGTAGGATGTCAATTCATCGGCAAGAGCCTTCAATCTATCGAGTTTACTTGACATCTCGTCTCCATATTAAAAAATATTACACTATTTTATCCTCATTTTATGGTAAAATCAACCCATCTTTGCCGAGGATCTTCCATGTCTATAAAAACCCCCTACCTGGCTACCGACAGCATAATAGAGTGTTTCGACGAGAGTGAGAACTTCCTGGGAATAGTTTTGATAGAGCGGAAAAACAGACCGCTCGGTACGGCTCTTCCCGGCGGCTTCGTAGAGGTAGGAGAGAGGGTAGAAGATGCCTGTAAAAGGGAGATGGAAGAGGAGACCGGACTGAAAATCGAAATAGAGGATCTGCTGGGAGTCTATTCCGATCCGGATCGTGACCCGCGCTTTCACACCGTATCGGTAGTCTATATCAGCCGTGCTGTCGGCAGACCCAAAGCCGGAGACGACGCAAAGAGAACTGCACTTTACCATCTCTCCCGTATTCCGTGGGAGAGTCTGGTATTCGATCATGAAAAGATACTCAGAGACTATCTGAAATTCAAGGAAAAGCACTAAATGGACTATCTATCTATTTCCGGACCTGCCAGATTGAAAGGTGAAATAACCATTTCGGGGGCGAAAAACGCCGCGCTGCCCCTCATAGCGGCCACACTGCTCTCCGATGAGCCGTGCAGCCTGGAAAATGTACCGAATGTCGCCGATATACACACACTTTTGAAGCTGCTGGGAAAACTCGGCGGCAAATTCATTTTTGAAGATCATACGCTGAGTATAGACAACGAAGCCATAGACAATACGGTCGCGACATACGACATAGTAAAGACGATGCGCGCCTCCATTTTGGTACTCGGCCCTCTTCTTGCCCGCTTCGGGCGCTGCGAAGTGAGTCTGCCTGGCGGCTGTGCGATAGGCCAAAGACCGATAGATCTGCATCTTAAAGCACTGGAGCAGATGGGGGCCCGCATAGAGATAAAAAACGGTTACGTAGTAGCGACCGCTCCTGATGGGTTGAGGGGAACTCGAATAATTTTCGACAAGGTAACCGTAACCGGTAGTGAAAATATCATTATGGCTGCGGCTCTGGCGAAAGGAAAGACGGAGCTTATAAACGTGGCAAAAGAGCCTGAAGTGGTACAGTTATGTGAAGTGCTTTCCGAGGCCGGCGTGAAGATAGAGGGAGTAGGAAGCGACGAACTGATCGTTCACGGTACAGACAGAGAGCCGCTTAAACTGAAACCTTTTTCTATCATACCGGACCGTATCGAAGCCGGTACCTACCTTTGTGCGGCCGCTATCACCTACTCGAACGTTACACTACACAACGTAAGAGCGGACCATCTGGACGCGGTAACGGCCAAACTGCACGAAGCAGGCTGCCGCATTGAAAACGGTGTAGGCTCCATGACAATATATCCGGCGGCCAGACTCAAGGCATTTGAGATATCGACTACCGAATATCCGGGATTTCCGACGGATATGCAGGCACAGTTCATGGCGCTCGCCACACAGGCGGAAGGCGTCAGCATAATAGAAGAGAGGCTCTTTGAAAACAGATTCATGCACGTCAGTGAATTGCAGCGACTGGGTGCGAGTATCCACCTCAAAGGACACACGGCCACACTCAACGGCCCTATCCAGCTTCTTGGAGCGGATGTCATGGCGACAGATCTAAGAGCGAGCAGCGCTTTGGTTCTTGCCGGTCTGGCGGCAAGCGGGACGACAAACGTCCACCGAATATATCACCTCGACAGAGGATACGAAGCGTTACACGAAAAGCTCAAAGCTCTTGGTGCCGATATAAAAAGATTGAAGGAGTAGCGCTGCCCTACTCCTCTTCAAAGATTATGATTTCATAATTGTTTTTGGCGACTATCGCCTTGTGGCTGGGGATGGTACTGCCACCTTCACGTCTCTCGAGCTCGGCACGAAGCGAATCTATCTCCTCTTGCATCGCATCGATCTTCTCTTTCAACTGCATGATGATATCGACACCGGCAAGGTTTACGCCCAACTCCCTGGTAAGGCGCAATATCAATTTGATCCTGTCGATATCTCTTTGAGAGTAGAGGCGCATTCTACCCTGTGTTCTGGAAGGTTCTACCAGCCCCTCTCTTTCGTACTGCCTTAGAGTTTGCGGGTGAATATTGAGCACTTTGGCAACTACGCTGATCAGATATACCGGTTCGTCATAACTATGCATCTTCACCTCCTGGGAGCTTCTCCTGCATCATTTTAGCAAGTTCGGGATCGAGATCCTCTACTTTTGGAAGCACGATATTGGCTATTAGGTAGAGGTCTCCTTTTATTTTACTCTTTCTGTTCAAGGCACCAAGCCCCTTTACCCTGAACTTCTGACCGTTTTTGGTATTTTTCGGAACTTTCAGAGTAATCTCTTTTTCAAGTGTCTGAACTTTGATTTTTCCACCGAACATTGCGGTTTTAAGGGGTATATCGATTGTTTTGTACAGATCGTCCCCTCTTCTTTCATACTCCGGACTGGGAGCCACTTCAACTTTCAGCAAAAGATCTCCGCGTTGCCCGTTATATACCTTGCCCTTGCCTCTAATTCGAAGCGTCTCTCCGCTTTTTACGCCCGGAGGAATTCTGATGTCGAAATTTTCGCCGTTTAGCGAAACCGAATGGGTACCTCCCTGTACCGCGACATTGAACGGAATCGTAATCTTGGCGTGGATATCGAGATCCACGGCACCCATATCGAAACCGCCAAATCCTCCGAAGCCTCCCTGGGCACCGCCGCTAAAGCCTCCAAAGCCTCCGCCTCCGAAGATATTTCTCAAAATCTCGTCCAGATCCACATTGGCACCCTGGCCTCTCGCAAAATCGTGGAAGTTCTGCCCGCCGAAGATCTGGTCGCCAAACTGGTCATACTGCTTTTTCTTCTCCGGGTCGCTCAATACTTCGTACGCGGCATTTATCTCTTTGAATTTCTCTTCGGCACCAGGCTCCTTGTTTATATCAGGATGATACTTTCTCGCCAGTTTTCTATAGGCTCTTTTTATCTCGTCGGCACTGGCGTTTTCACTTACACCCAGTGTCTCGTACAGACTCTTGCTCATACACTCTTCTCCTTGGTCCAAACCGATTTTTTGCCTTATTATATCACAAAGGTTTAGTCCAAGTCAATCAACTTATAATATACGAGGCACTTAAACCTGTAGAAGAAGACACTCTTGAGAAAGAGTGCCGCAGATCAGTGGAGAAAGTGGCGTCTACCTGTAAAGTATAGCGCTATACCGTGTTCGTCTGCCGCTTCGATCACTTCGTCGTCACGAATTGAACCTCCCGGCTCGATGATCGCCTTTACGCCTGCGGCGGCAGCGGCGTCGATCGAGTCTCTAAAAGGGAAAAAGGCTTCACTGGCCATCGCGGCTCCGGAAACATCAAGCCCTACCTCTTCCGCCTTTTTGAGTGCGCATCTTGCGGCATCGACGCGGCTCGTCATTCCCATACCTACGGCGACCATCGCTCCATCCTTGACATATACGACACAGTTGGACTTGGTCAGGGCCGCTACCTTCCATGCGATTTCAAGATCTTTCATCTCCTGTGCAGATGCCTCCCGTTTCGACTTGAGCTCTGCACTCTTTACTTCACCCGGCTCTACCCTGTCGGCATCCTGATAGACGAAACCGCCTCCGATATGCTTGAAGTCGTACATATCTTCGGAAACGAGCAGTCTGTCGCTATCGTATTCAAAAAGTTTTATACGTTTTTTGGAAGAGAAAACTTCGCGCGCTTCCTCTGTGATACGCCCGGCTATAACCACTTCAAGAAATATCTCGTTCATCTTTTCGGCCAGCGCCTTGTCCACTACACCGTTTACTGCCACTACCCCTCCGAAAGCCGATACCGGATCGCACTTCAACGCCTCGGTATAGGCATCCGTCAGTGAATCCCTTATCGCAAAGCCGCATGGATTGCCGTGTTTGACTATACAGACGGCGTTCTCGTTGCCGAAAGCCGCCGCGATCTTCACCGCACCGCTGATATCGGTCAGGTTGTTGAAGCTCGCTTCACCTTTGACTGTTTTGAAGTTCTTCGAGAAGAAGTCGTCAAACTCGTAAAGTGCACCTTTTTGGTGAGGATTCTCGCCATACCGTGTATCGAAAACCTTCTTTCCGACAATAAACTGCTTGTTGCCGAAGCCTTCGTTGAAACGCCGGTTCATATAGTTTGCGATCATGCTGTCGTATGCAGCCGTATGCTCGAAAGCCTTTATCATCAGTTCACGACGCAAAGACAAAGTATCCTCCTCGCTTTTCAAAGCGGAGAGGATATGCCCGTAATCCGCCGGATCCGTCACGATAAATACACTCTCGAAGTTCTTTGCGGCGCTGCGCACCATAGCCGGCCCGCCTATATCGATATTTTCTATTATCTCTTCAAAATCGTCAGTCCGATCGATCGTGGCCTTGAAAGGATAGAGGTTCACACAGACAAGATCTATAGCCTCCACCCCGAGCTCTCGGGCCTGATCGAGATGACTCTGTTTGTCTCTTCTATGCAAAATACCGCCGTGGATATAGGGGTTTAGTGTCTTTACCCTCCCCTCGAAGCACTCCGGAAACTTCGTAACTTCGTCTATCTCGATAGCCTCCACACCGTTCTCTTTCAAAATCCTGTATGTACCGCCCGTAGAGACGATCTCCCATCCAAGCTCCTGCAGCCCCCTTGCAAAGTCGACCACACCGCTTTTATCGCTGACGCTTATCAATGCACGCATTTTAGTTCCTGATGAAAGTTTTTGGCGATTATACACTTTTGGGGTTTATGTAGAGTTTAGAACCTTTTTTGATACTGCGCCCTTTTAGCTTCCACACTCTTTGCACACAACTCCTTTACAATAGCGTTACACAACCGATCAAGGAGGATGAAATGAAACTATCGGCAATTTTGTTGGGCTTAGCGCTCGTCTTCACAACTTCCGGTGCCGCTTCTTATGAAAAGGTCGTCAAAATGAGGGGGCTGAAAGCGGAACTCATCTCCCAAAAACCTCTTACGACGGGCAAGAACACCATAAAGTTGAGACTCTACAAATCATCAAAACCGCTCGAGAATGCCAAGGTGGCACTGAAAATATTCATGCCGGCCATGCCCGGAATGCCGTATATGGAGTCCAAAGTGAAAGCTGTGCCGCTTGGAAACGGAACGTACGAAGCTACATTCAATGCGGCGATGGGCGGAACATGGCAGGCTCACATCTTCATCACGACCGAAGAGGGGAAAAAGTACCGTCTCAAAACATCTTTCAACCTGTAGGACCGAAAGATGCGTACCCTGCTCATTCTATCCATCCTGGCGGCCGCTTTGCAAGCCGCCACTTTGCCGGAATTGATAGAGTCGGCCCGATCGAAACACCCGACACTCGAAGCTATAAAGGCCCGTATCAGGGCGGCCGACTATGTTATCGAGAGCTCCAAAAATTTCGATAATCCGGTATTTGGCCTCGGTATCAGCGACATAAGAGTAGACAACCCAATGAACCGATCTTTGGAGCCTATGCAGACAAACTCCGTCTCCTTTTCCCAAAAGATTCCGTGGTTTGGAAAAACGGAGGCCAAATATGCTCTTGCCAGAGCGTCAAGAAGGGTACTTTCGGCCTCCTTCAAAGAGGCGGAAGCGATCCTTTTTGCAAGGATCAAAGAGAGTGTCTACAGACTCTGGGAGATACAAAGGCTCATGGAGGTGACTCGCAGGAGTATCGATCTGACGGAGCAGAATATCGAACTTTTCAGAGTCTATACGGCAACGAACGATTCAAGA
>JAMONQ010000082.1 GCA_027065635.1 Campylobacterales bacterium
GTAACTCTTCTCGAACTCGGCCATAGGAATGGAGTCGAGATACTTTCTCTCTTTATCGATCGATGTCGATATCTGCTTCTCATCCATCGTCGTCCAGTTGTCGGCCAAATTGACGAAAAAGTGATATATATGCTCCTTCGTCTCCAGACTTTTCAGAGCGATAGTGTCACGCAAAACGGCAGCTTCATAGCCAAGCTCCCTGTTGACTCCTATACGGGCTATCAGCCTCGCCCTTTCACTTTTGGCCTTTGCGGGGTCGAAAAACGGATTTTTTGGAGACTTTACCTCATAGGGCTTCTCTTTCAGCATCGAGACGAGCTGGTTGAAATAGGCAACCCTCTCATCGACCATGTTGGAGGCATCCATGTTTTTTGCGAGTGTAGCGTTGCTCTCTTTCGATAAAGGCCGCTCCACCGCCGCTTTTTGTGCATAGAAGCGTTTTTCTATCTCCAGCACATGCTCCCAAAAACCTGTCGCGGCAAAAAGAAGCGTAGCGGCAAAAAGAGTAAGAAACAGCCGTCTCATCACAAGCCTCAGTCGAATATTACCGTTTTGTTGGCATAGACGAATATCTTGTCTTCGAGTGCCAGTTTGAGCGCTTTTGCAAGCACTATCTTCTCCACATCACGTCCCGCACTCTGCATCTGGCGCCAATCCATTGCATGATCTACGGGAATGGTTCCCTGCGCGATTATCGGCCCCTCGTCAAGGTTGTTGTTTACAAAGTGGGCGGTAGCCCCTATTATCTTCACCCCCCTGTCATAGGCCTGTTTGTACGGATTGGCCCCTATGAACGCAGGAAGAAAGGAGTGGTGGATATTGATGATCCTCTCCTCGTAGCGTCCTACAAACTCGGGAGTGAGAATACGCATATATTTTGCAAGTACGATATAGTCTATATCACCGAAACTATCAAGTACCTCCAGAATCTTCTCTTCATGCTCCGCACGCTGAAGACCCTCGTGGCTTACACACACATAGGGGATAGAAAACTTCTCCACAAGCTCTCGCAAAAGTTCGTAGTTGGAGACCACTCCTACGATTCTGGCTTCGAGTTCGCCTGCTTCATGGCGGATCAGTATGTCTCCAAGACAATGACTCTCCTTCGTCACCATCAAGACTATACGCTTGGGCCGCGGCTCCACGAGACGGATAGCGGCGCTTTTTGGAAGCACTATTCTAAGCTGGGCCTCCAGAGCGTCCGGATCGAACTTGCCGCTGACTTCACTGCGCATGAAAAACTTTCCGTTTTGCGCATCGACGAACTCTCTATTCTTCTCCACGTTGAGGCCGAAATCGAAAAAGGTTTTGCTTATTTTGTAGACGAGACCCTTTTCATCTTTGCAGTCTATCAGAACACGGTAGAATCTGGTCATCTAAACCCTTTGGTATCGTTTTGGCGATTATACCAAAGAGGAGTTGAAAGCCTCTTGTCGCAACGGCAGTCTCTACCCCTCCTCGAGCACTCCATTTCTCAACAGTTCTGTCGCCTCCTGCGCATCCATCGGCCTACCGTATAAAAAACCCTGGATCGTAGTCAGTCCCAGCTTCTGAAAGAACTCTTTTTGCTCCCTACACTCGACCCCTTCTACGACACACTCCAGTCTGAAAGTATCGACTATACTCTTTATAATGGTCACCAGCGCCTCATCCTTTTCGTTACCCGGGATGTTTTCGACGAAGGCCCTGTCGATTTTCAATTCATCTATAGGGAGTTTGTGAATATATCGCAACGAAGAGTAGCCGGTACCGAAATCGTCGAGTGAAACTTTAAGGCCGAAACGCTTCAGATCGTCAATCAGTTCAAGCTCCTTTTCACTGCACGCCATCAATTCACTCTCGGTAATCTCTATCGTCAGAAAATCGAGCAGTCTGGAACTTTTCAAAAAATCCATAATTCTCGAGTCTTCGAAGTCCGTTATATTGAAGTTTACGGACAAAGAGATTTCATAGCCGAGTCGATGCCACTTTTCAAGCTGCTCCAAACCCTTGCGAAGAACGATCAGATCTATCCTTCCCATCATTCCGTACTCCTGGGCAATCGGCAGAAAAAGATCCGGTGAGAGAAGCTCTCCGTTTTCGTCTCGCCAGCGTACAAGAGCTTCAAAACCCACTATCTTCCCGCTTAGAGAGTCGACCTTGGGCTGATAGTAGACTATAAATGACTCTCTGCTTACCGCATCACTTAGCGAATCGAGAATCGAACGCCTTTTCGAAATATAGTCACTCATATAGCTTTCATAAAAAAGGACTCGGTTTTTGCCGGAACTTTTTGCCAGTGCGAGAGCCGAGTTTGCGTTTTTTATCAAATCTTTCGCACTCTCGCCGTTTTTCGGATAGCAGCATATTCCCATACTGACGGTAAGCATCAGACTCTTTCCCGAAACAGTTATATTTTTATCGAATTCGGACTCGATCTTTTG
>JAMONQ010000083.1 GCA_027065635.1 Campylobacterales bacterium
TACCATCATCTCCTCGTGGGTGGGTCCAAGAACGAATTCGTTTCCCTTCCTGTCTTCAAACCGCAAAAGCTCTGCACCGTACTTTTCATAGCGACCGCTCTTTTTCCATAGCTCCGCCGGAGTGACAAAACCGAGCTGTACCTCCTGGCACCCGGCACTATCGAGCTCCTCCTTGACGATACTTTTCACTCTATCGAGCACCCTCTTGCCCAGAGGAAGAAAGTCGTAGATTCCGCTTGCCACCTGGTAGATGAAACCTCCCCGTACAAGATATATATGGCTTGGAAGTACGGCATCCTTGGGAGCCTCTTTGAGCGTTGGAATCAGCAGTTTCGAAAACCTCATCTTATATCATCCTTCATGACAAATTCGCACTTGTATTTATCCACCATCTTCACCTCTGCATCGGTCTTGAAGATATATTTCATAGCCTCTATGATCGTATCGGCCCTCGGTTGCTCCGCAACGTCTCTCAACTGTTTCGTCGGTGTATGCAAAAATTTGTTGAATGCGTTGTGAACGAGCTTTTCGACGTTTTTCTGAGTCTCTTTCGGAATAAAGCCTTTTTTTACCGCCCTTTCTATCTCGGCCATGGCAGCCTTTCGTGCCTGCTCTCTGATATCCTTGATCAGAGGATCGATCATCAGGGTTTGAAGCCACTTGAAAAACTCGATCGTATAGCGACCCACAATCTCGTAAGCCTTTCTCGCCTGCTCTTTTCTCATCGCAAGATTGGTATCGACTATCTCTTTGAGATCGTCTACGGCATATATGTTGATAGTCTCATCGTCGATATCCTCGATATCTCTCGGAACGGCAAGATCGAACCAGTATCTCTCGAAAGAGGCCGGCCCCACCATATCCGCGGTAATGATCTGATCAGGCGCACCGGTCGCGGAAAAGAGAAGACGATATCTGTTTATATATTTTCCGAGTGCATGAAGAGGCTCTATATCCACAGGAACATCTATAGCTTCGGCTATCCTTCTGGCATTCTCGACCGAGCGGTTGAATATGATCACGTTACAGCCGCTGGCTACAAGATGTTTGGCGACGATCTCGCTCATCTCACCGGCTCCCACTACAAGTCCGGTAAAGCCGCCGAGATTTCCACCCATCACCTCTTTTGCCTGCGATACCGCCGCGCCCGCAACAGAAACCGGGTTTTTGGATATTTCGGTACTGTTTCGCACCTCGGCTGCACACTTGAAAGCATAGTGAATGAGTCTGGAAATCTTTTGTGAGCAGAATCCGTGCTCGAAGGCGAACCTGAAAGCGTCTTTGAGCTGACCGGCTATCTGGGTCTCCCCTACTACGAGACTGTCAAGAGAAGATGCGACGGAAAAGACATGATGGACAGCACCTTCGTCTTCATATATGTCGGCTCTGCCTTCAAGCTCTTCAATGGAGAGTCCGCTATGGTGATGTAGAATTTCGAATATCGCATGCAGTGCCGAAGAGGGTATGGATGTGCTTGTAAGAAACTCCACCCTGTTGCATGTAGAAAGAAGCATCGCTTCACTGACTCCTTCGGTTTTCAGCAAAGTGGCAAGCGCCCTGCTCTTTTGCTCCTCGTCAGGAAAGGCGAGCCTCTCTCTCACTTCGATATCGGTATTTTTATGTGAAAAGCTGACTACGACATACTGCATCAAAAATCCCTCTCGATCATAGCTGTAACTATCTCCGCCAACGAATCCTCGCCTGCACCGCGCATCAAGGAGACAGCCTCGTCTCCAAGCTCTCTTGCATAGAGATATGCCTTTTGCAGTGCACCGCACTCCTGCATCTGCGACTTTATCCACTCCTTCTCGTCGATACTCAGCTTCTTGCCGTGCAGTGACTTCAAGCGGCGCTTTCCATCTTCGTCGAGCACTTCGTAGAGATAGATATAAGGAAGCGTCGTCTTGCCCTCCTCATAGTCGTGCATAGCCGGCTTTCCGAGCTGCTCGCTGCTTTGTGTAATATCGAGTATATCGTCTACGATCTGAAAGGCAATACCGAGATTTCTGCCGTAAACTCCGTAGATATGAGCCTCTTTGCCGGCAAGCATCGCGGCCGAAGAGGCCGTAGCTTCTATGAGTGCGGCAGTCTTTTGATAAACCATCTGCATATATGCGTCGGAGTCGGGCTGAAAGCTTTTTGAAAGGCGAACATCCATCATTTCGCCGATGCTAAGCTGTGTTACCGCCGATGCGACGGCTTTTGCGATACGTCGCTCGAAACCTACCAGCTCCTCGAAGCCTTTGGAGTAGAGTATGTCGCCCATCATCACTGCCTGCTTGCTACCTTCGGTAGCGTTCAATGAGGCTACTCCTCTGCGTACCATAGCATCATCGATCACATCGTCATGAAGAAGACTCGCCGCATGTATCATCTCTATGATAGCGGCGAGCCGAACGGCATCGTCACTCTCTCCCGCGATTTTCAAAACCAGCTTCGCACGCAGCCTTTTGCCATGAGGAAGAGCTTCAAAAAGCTTGTAAATTTCATCGTTAGAGAGCTCTTTTACATACTCCCTCATCAACGACTCTACACGTTCCAACATCTCTTATCACTTTCCTTCCGTGTAAAAAATCTCGCTTTGTCCATGATCTTTTATCGCAAGATCGAAAGCTGCCGTCCTCCTCTTTTCATCGAACGCCCTGAAAACCAAAAGAGCATACGGCGTTTCGAATCTCTTCTCGGAAGCGTCGTCGGCTTTCGGAAAGAGTTCGATTTTAAAAGAGTCGAGTCTGTACCTGTCATACAAAAGCGGCTGGTAGCTGCGATCGTTATACTTTACATGCACTACGAGAGCACCGTTTTTATACAGAGTCCAGCGAAAAGAGAGCCTGTGTATACGCTCACCCTCATGTATTTCGATATTTTGCAACTGATCCTTTTCAAGGCTGAACGCCGCAAAGTGATCCCACTCCCCTCCAGCTCCCAAAAGCGGAGACAAAAAGAGCAGACAGGCAGCGAAAAAGGCTCTACTCATTCTGAGTCAGAATGTTCGCAGTCAACTCTATATATTTACTGTTTGTGCAGTTGTCGAGATCTTTGGAAGGAAGATATGTAAGCTTGCGTATCTCCTCCTCCATCTCATCCGCATCCATCCTCTCTTCGAGCATCATCTCAAGAGCGCATACCCTCGCAACGAGCTTTTCAAGCTCCGATTCGACAAGGTTTCTGTTGGCATTGTAAACGATATCGAAAAATTTCGCCTTGGGCGAACCGCCTGTAAAGATATCCTCTTCATCTTCAAATAACATATCCACACCTTTTATTTTATAATCAATTGTTATCTACCTTTACGGTATTACAAAAAGGGCTATTATACCATATCTTCTTTCTGCGGACCTTTTTCTATCTCTTGAATATATACGGGCTCGCTTATATAATATCCCTGCGCCACATCTATTCCCATTTCACACACCTTCTCGTAAATCATCTCGTTGCTGACAAACTCCGCTACTGTACGTATCCCCAGTTTTTTAGCGAAATCCACTATAGCATCGACTATCACCTGGGCATTTTTATCGTTGTGGATATTTCTTATCAAAGATCCGTCTATCTTTATATAGTCCGCTTTGAGTTTTATAAGATAGGAGAAGTTCGAGTAACCTGTACCGAAATCGTCTATGGCTATCTGGCAGCCGAGCTCCTTGACTTCACTGACAAACTTCTCCACCTCCGGGAATATCTCTATATTTTCACTCTCCAAAAGCTCGAATACGACTCTGTGCGCCACTCCATAACGCACGATTCTGTCTTTTATATATTCGACCGTTTCATGGTTTAGAATATCTTCTACGGAAAGATTTATGGAGAAGGTCAGATCCTTTTTATCTTTGAAAAAGAGACAGCTCTCTTCTACCATACGCATCGTCATGAAGTGGTACTGGTGGCTCTTTTGCGCAAGAGGCAGAAACTTATATGGCGATACTACCTCTCCATCCTCTTTCACAAGCCTTACAAGAATCTCATACCCTTTTATTCTTTTCGACTCTATATCGTAAAGCGGCTGCGCGTAGGGAATGATCCTGTCGTGAGAAAGAGCGCTTTTTATCTGACGAATCCAGTAGATATTCTCCCTGTACCTTGTTTCGAGATTCCATTCCGAAGAGAAGATCATGACCGGCTTTCGCTGTTTTCTCGCCTCCTTCAAAGCCATATCGGCCTGCTCTATCATAGGATTCTCTTCGATAGTGGCTCCTATCGTTACACGAATATCTACCCTGTTCTCTTCGTAGTAGAAGTGTGTTCTTTCTATTCGACCGCGCAAAGATTTCAAAAACTCTCGCGCCTCGTCATTGAAAAACCTTCCCTTTTTGATGAGTACAAACTCGTCACCCGAAATCCTGTATGCGTTGTCTATATCGAGCTCTTTTAAAGCGTCGGCAAAATTTTTCAAAATTATATCGCCGGCCCTGTGGCCGTAAAGATCGTTTATCTCGGTAAAGTCGTCAATGTTGACGATAGCCACCAGCGCTTCGGTCTGTTTGGATAGATCATCCATCAAAGCGCGCCTGTTTGGAAGTCCCGTCAACTGGTCGGTATATAGCTGCTGCCATAACTGCGCAGTCTTCTCCTCCACTTTCTGTGAAAGAATCTGTTTCATGTTCTCCTGTAGTTCGGCATAGGCGTTTACATTCTCGTGCATCTTTTCGACGGCATTGACGATCAGCCTGATCTCTTCATCGTCGCTTTCGAAGTCGAGTACCAGCTCACCCCCTTTTACATCATAGTCGGTAAGCGCGACGGCGACTTTTTTAAGCGGCGTAAGCCGTTTGCGTATCTGATAGGCGAGCGCTATAAAAAGAAGTGTCGCGAAGGAGAAGAAGAATATGAGCAGATGAGTCATGTTGCGCACCATCTCCCGATAGTGGAGACTGGAGTAGTGAAGCTGCAAAACGGCTATCTGCTTCTTTCCTCCGGGCTCGTATATGGGTGTCTCTATCTGGAACGTCTCGACCTCTCCGTTCAAAGCTTTCGTGTGTCGTTTCAGCTTCCTTATCGTCTCCCCGTCTTTTTTCAGATATACGGCCAGAATATCCTTTTCTGTCATTATCTGCTTGACGGCTCTGTCTACCTTGTCGTTGAAGCCGAGATAGAGGTTTATTCCTATCTGCGGGGCAAACATCTTCGCTATGAGTTCGGCTTTTTCTCTCTCCACCTCGTAAAGAGTCTTTTTCCCGATATGTTCGAAGACCAGAAACATCGAAACCAGAACCACGGAAGCCACAAACAGAACATAGAAGATTATCTTTGTGGAGAGCGAGTAGCCATTTTCACTCTGCATCAACGAACCTCACTATACTGTAAAGGGCAGGCGTGAACACAACTCCCGCCTTGTGCAGAGTGGACCTGTTGAGATAGATGACTGTGGACTGCTCTATGGTCAATGCGAAGAGTGCACCGTCTTTGAGATCTTTATAGTCATAGACAAATACGGGAATCTTTTCACGCATGGCATACTCGACCGCTTTTTTGATACTCTCCTCGTCGCCTTTGAGAATGTAAAAAGCGTCGGAGTGGAGTCCGATATCGAGTTCGTCGAAAGTCGCCATATCGGCTTCAAAAGGTACGCCTCCCAGCAAATGGTCGTAATAGGCCTCTATCTTCTCGACGATCCTTTCGGCCACAAACTCATCCTCCGGGGAGTATAAAACGGTAAATATGACCGGCTTGTCGCTATGTCTTGCGGCGATTCCCTCTTCCAGCATCAAAAGCTTCGGATATATTCTGCTTTGAGCGTCCAAAAGCAGCTCATTGTAGGTATACCCTAAAAGAGATTGCAAAAAGAGCAAAAAAACAGCGATATACCGCATTTAAAACGCCTTTGCAAGTGTCAGCATGACAGTACGCCCCTCTGCCGGAAAATCATCGTCGTAGTTATAGGGCTCTGACGGATACCTAATATCGGCATCAAAGAGATTTTTTACACTGAAACTGATTTTGTAATCCCTGGGCTTTTGATACCCTATACTCAAATCGAGCGTAGAGTAGGAGGGAATATCGTCCGTTCTGTAATCATAATCGGCCCTCTTTTTCGAGCCGACATACCTTGCCACGGCCCCCAGACTCCAGTTTTCGGAAAGCGGCATATAGCAGGTGGCTTTGGCAAGGCTTTTCGCTACATTGTCCAAAGGGGAGCCGTTCGATTTTTTTCCGTTGAGTACCGTATAGTTGAAATAGAGTCGCACCCTCTCCATCATATGGACCTTATATTCCAGAGTGGCTCCCCAAATATCTGTACTTCCGCTGTTTCTGTACTGGTAGTCGCTGTTGAGATTGTCGATCTGGTCACTGTTTTTCAGATAGAACAGATTCAACTGAAAAAATTCGTCAAGCCCGAATCTTCTTACATATGCCGCTTCAAAAGCGTTCACGGTTTCGGGGTCGAGATCGTGATTGCCTACCCTCGCGCTGTTGTTGAGAGTGTAAACCTCCTGCCATGAGGGGACCCGGATAGATCTGCTGTAAATCAGTTTATATATGTTGGCGCCGTCCGGCTGATACACCGCAGATACTCTCGGATTGAACTGTGCGGAGATATCACTGTTGTTCTCGATGTTCAAACCGGCCTGGAGTGTGAGGTTTCGAGAATACCTGTAGCGATCCTGAAAAAAAACTCTCCATGTGTAGCGCTTTGCATCAGGATCGGTAAAAGGTAGAGTCTGGGAGTAATCTACAAGACCTATACCGTCGGAGCGATCGGTAGTTATTGTGACCTCTTTGACAGTCTCCTCTTTGGAGAGATAGTATCCAAAGTCGAAACGGTGCCCACTGACTCCGTTATATGAAGCGTATGCGCTATGGTAGAGTTGTCGCTGGCAGACCTCGTGTATACCGTAAAAACCGTCAGTATATACAAAAGGTTGTGGAATGAAACCGTCTGGAGTCAATGTACCAGAAGAAACCAATCCTTCAGGCATTAACATTGAAGCGCTCTTGAAAGCACTATACTTGAGGCCGCCATTTATTGAAAAATAGATATTATCTATCTTCTCTGAATAACTCAACTGTATATAAGTAAAAGGAAACTTTGCATGATCGTCAGGTTGCGGCAATGCTCCGTTGATTCCGTATGCACT
Organism: Campylobacterales bacterium; assembly: GCA_027065635.1. GTDB lineage: Bacteria > Campylobacterota > Campylobacteria > Campylobacterales > Hydrogenimonadaceae > Hydrogenimonas. The sequence goes on from JAMONQ010000083.1 coordinate 7,077, forward strand.
GCCTCTTTCGTTATATAGCGTTCTCGCATCGAGCCTGAATGGACCGTAATCCATACGTAGTCCCACCATATAGTTTCGCATCCAAAGCGGAGCATCCCCGCTGCGGCTTAGAGGTTCGTTTATAGTACCGTAACGTCCGGTAGACAACGAGTCGTATCCGACCGGAAGGGTTTTGTCATCTTTTTGGTATGAGACATCCATATAGAGTGAAAAAGACTCTTTTGCATATCGATATACCGCACCTCCCATCAGATAGTCGTAACTGCCCCCTTTGGCCACCACCCGGTTGGGACTCTTGTCAACAGGCAGATGCTCCGCATATGTCACCACCCTTATAGATCCTGCATAGGCATTTACACCGTTACTGATACCCCCCGGCCCTCTTGTCACCTCGATACGTTTGATCATTTCGATAGGCATAGAGAGCCAGTTTCCATAACTGTCGAAAAATAGGTCATTTACCTCTATATTATCTATATATAGCTTGCTTTGACCGAATGCAAAGGGGTTGGAACCTCTGAAAATCAGTCGCTGGTTGTCCATATTGTCCGTGGCGATATCTACCCCGGGTACCAGCAAGAGAGCCTCCTTCAAATTGGAAACACCCAGTTGCTCCAACTCTTTACCGAGAAAAACCGACATTACATATGGCTGATAAGGCTCACTCATTCTGGTCTGTTCGGCGATACGCTCTATTACCTGCGCATCCTGGTCGATACTTTTAAGCAGCGTCTCGACACCCTCTTTACTCGCAAACAGCATGCCGTTAAGAAGCGATAGCCCAACAAATCCCTTAAGAAACAGTCTCAAGAAACAGCTCCTTGTTCAATTCCAGAAGTTCTTCTGTCGACATGATACACGGTGCCCGCATCCTGCCGCCATATTGCTGGTAGGGACCGATGGGGCGGTATGGCATCTTTAGTATTGCAAGAAGCCTCAAAAAGCTCTTCTCAAGCGCACCGTACGAGTACTCTATACCCATCTCTGCCATCCTCTTGCCGGCGTTTAGTTTGACCAGATCGATTATCTCTTTTGTATTTTTTATACAGCGGTAATCCTTACCGATAAATATTCTTGATAGCTCTGCCATCTTGTCATCCGGAAGCAGATTGACTCTCTCCTTCGGATCAATCTTCAAGGCGTTGAATGTAGGATATCCGATATCGGAATGGTGCACGAGGCGGACACATGCAGCGAGCCTATCCTTCTCGTCAAAAAAAGCGTACTGAATACTATATCTGTCATATTCATCTATCTCCATACCGTCAATACACTCCTCTTTTTTTACCGAGCCTAATTCATTGCATGTAATCTCAGCTCTAAAACGATAAATTTCTTTTATCAACTCTTTATCTTTTGCTTCAATACATTTGAACATTTAAAACCACCCTTCTGTTTTAAGGTTCATTATCACAAATATGAGCTTAAAAATACGCAAATCATCGTCATTTAGGCTCTTTTACCTCGATCTTGTATAAAATCGAAAACAGAAGAGGAACATAATAGAGATTCAAAACAGTCGCCCATATCAGTCCGAAGCCGAGAGTTACAGCCATCGGCTGCAAAATAAGCGCCTGTCCGGAGGCGAAAAACATAAGCGACGAAAGACCCAGCACGGTGGTTATGGATGTCAGAAGTATCGGCCTTAGGCGCAGTCTGGCACGCTGCAGCAGCGAATCCAGATCACGGGTCTTCTTGATAAAGTCGATCATGATAAGCCCGTCATTGACCACGACTCCCGAAAGCCCGACAATACCGATTAGGCTTGGCATCGTAATGTTGATACCCATCAGATAGTGTCCTATGAGAACCCCCAGAATCGATAGAGGGATCGTCGAGAGGGTAATTAGAGGGAGTGCCACCGAGTCGAACATCCATACCAGTGCTACAAAAATCAAAAAGATCGCTATGACAGCCGACTGAATGATTTCACGCTTGACTGTTCTATTCTCTTTCTCTTCACCCTTAATATCGACCGTTACGCCCTCATTTTTAAGCTCGGTAAAAAGATGCTCCAGCCTCTCCATCACTTCGGCCGAAGTTATCTTCCGTTTATCAAGGGATGCATAGACGGTACTGACCCGCTCTCCATCCACTTTGAAAATCTTTGCGAAACTTCTCTTTCTTTGAAACTCTACGATATCCGTCAGTTTCACCCACTCATTACGCCCCGGAACCTGAAGTTCGAAACGTTTAAGAGTCTCGAACCGATCCTTGTTCATATCCTCGAGGCGTATACGCACCAACCCGTCATCGTTGAACATCTTTGCGTATTCGCCTTTTAGAAAAAAGGGCTGAAGCGCCTTGGTGACCGCACCTTCCGTAAAGCCCAACTGCTGTCCGTACCGGTTTAGCCGAAGCTTGAGCTCATCTTCACCCTCTTTGGCGTCGTCGGTAATGTTGTGCACACCATCTATTTTCTTGAGCTGCTCCTCTATACGCTCAAGAGCCTTTTCGACCCTCTTTATTTCACCGCCGAAAGAGATCTCAATATCGCTCTTTACGATTCCTGCCTGCGGAACGATGACGTTTAACTCCTTGAAAAGCGGTCCGTAGGAGTCTGCCTTACTCCTGAAAGGCTCGACGATCTTTTGAATATGTGCCGCCACCTCCTGGGCGGAACGTTTTCTGAGCATATCGGAGTCGTCATATTCCGGACTCAGATACGGATTGATATAGCGATCGAAAAAGTTCTTTGGTACCGGCTCGTGAAGGTTGACAAAAATATGGAAGAGGTTGTCGGCATGCTCGCCTTTGTTGTTGCTGTCCACCTTTAGACCTATCACCGCGGTAATTGAGGAGACATCCTCTTTCGGCAGACTGTTTAAGAGTGCCTGCTCCAGTTGTACGACGATCTTTTCGTTCTCGAAGAGGTCGTTGTTGATATCTACCTCACCGTTTACATATATCTGTGTAGTGTCGAAATCGGGAAACAGCTGGAAACGGCTCTGTTTGGCCAACAGATATGTGGCTCCTCCTATAACGACCAGCATCAGTCCCAAAGATAGATACCTGTAGCGTATCATTGGGCTAAGGATTTTTGCGTAGATTTCGTAGCTTCTCTCCCAAAATCGGCGTGTAAAACTCGTCTCTTTGGTAGGCTTTAGAAGATCTTTTGCGTGAAGTGGAAGAAAATAGAACGCCTCAAACAAAGAGCTGACGAGCAGGATACTGATCATAACGGGCAAAACCTTTATAAACTCGCCAAGCTTTCCGCTCAGCATCAAAAGCGGCAAAAATGCGAAAACCGTCGTCATCGTGGCTGTCAATACCGCCGGAAACATCTCCACCGATCCCTTTATGGCCGCCTCCTTAGGATCCATACCCTCCTCTATGTATCTATATATGTTTTCAGCTACAACGATAGCTTCGTCCACAAGCATTCCAAGCGCTATCAGGGTTCCAAGAAGTGTCAGCATATTCAGGCTGTAACCAAGAATCTCGGAAGCGACAAGTCCTATCATAAAGCTGACCGGTATTCCTATAGCGACAACCAGAGCGATACGTGCATTGACAAAAAGAAGCATAGACAAAAAGACCAGGCCGAGACCGAAAACGATGTTGGAAACAACTGTATTCAGACGGTTTTTTATCCATACGGACGTATCGGTATAGACATGAAATGTGATATCCGGATAGCGGTTGGAGTAGCCCTCGAGCAGTTGGCGAATCTGCCTAGAGAGCGCAATGGCGTTTCCATCCTCCGATTTGCTTACCGAAATGGAGACGTTTTTGATTCCGTTGAAGTGTGAAATCTCAGACGGATCGCTCAAAACGAACTCGACCCTGGCAATATCCTTGAGCCTGAGTGCTTTACCGTCTATCCTAAGAAGCATCTCTTCCAAAAGCTTCCTGTCTTTTTCTCCGTTTATCGTACTTACGAAGAGATGATCGCCTCTCTCTTTTATGGAACCTATCGGGAAGATGGATGCAATCTGTGAAAGTGTGTTTACGACAGAGAGCTTGGTAAGACCGTATGCGGCTATCTTTTCGTTATCCAGAATTATATCGAGCTCATCATCCGCATCACCGTAGATTACGATATCGCTCAAATCTTTAAAGCCCGCAAGATCGCTCTTTACCTCTTCGGAGATCTCGAGAAGCCGTTTCTTGGGAACATCACCAGCAACAGCGATAATGACGAGCGGAAAACTTCTTTTGGCTATCTTGGCCACCGGTTCATCCATATCGGCAGGAAGATCGCGCCTTATATTGGCTATGATATCCTTCGCGTCGCTCAAGGCCAGATCGGGA
>JAMONQ010000084.1 GCA_027065635.1 Campylobacterales bacterium
CTCCGAACTATCCGGCAACTCTCCGTTTAAAATCAGATAACAGACTTCAAGGTAGTTTCTCTTTTGCGCAAGCTCCTCTATCGGATAGCCTCTGTAAAGAAGCTCCCCTTTCGCGCCGTCGATATATGTGATGGAGGATTGGCACGTAGCCGTCTCGCCGAGACCGTTGTCGTATGTATAAGCTCCCAGTTTGGCGCGAAGGCCGGCTATATCCACGACGGGGGCGCCTATCGTGGATTCGAGCAGCTCGAACTCGGCACTCTCTCCTGTTACACCGTTTTTAATGGTAAATGTTGCCATGAAATCACTCCTTCAAATCAGCTTTGGGTCTCTACATAACCGGGCATGGGCTCGAGCACCGGCACACTCTTTTGCTCTTCACCGACGAGATCGATATTCGCTTTTGCACTGTCGAATCCGCAACCGAGATACTCCGCTATCAACTCCACATCCTTTAGAGCGTTGCCGAGGCAACTGGTGGCTCCGGGAGATGGCGTCATGTTGAAGACTATACCCTCTTTCGTGTCGATTTTGGCTTCGCCAAGCAGCAGCCTCTTGTTCTTCTTGTCTATTATCTGCGGTCTGAGTCCCCCTACATGATCGGCGAACTCTATATCGCTCTCCCTGAGTGTAGGTATGATCTTTTTCGCCTCTTTCAAAAAGAGACCTTTTCTGATACCGGGCACTTCGTACATCATGTTTTTAAATACATACTCTCTTATGTCATCGTCCGCGAGCAGGTCGTAAAAGACCTTTATCACCGACTTGTCCGGCCGCAGAGACTCGAAAAACTCCAGATATGTATTTTCCGTATATCGTTCCAGCTTCGGCAGCGCGAGAGCGGTAGGTCCGAATCTCGTCTTACCCTTCATCAGAATATCTGGATCACCGTGTATCGCCGCGAACGGCAACTTGTCGTTTTGTACGGTATATACCTTGGAGCCGAGTATGGATGCGGGAGCGTAGTAGAAACTGCCCCCTATCGGAAGGCAGGCATAATCCTTGCCGTACCCCATCTTGTGCGCCTGAAGCAGTGAGTGTGCACCTGCGTTGACGACGATATAGTCGGCGAAATATTTTCCTTTCGGCGTCGTAAGTTGAAACTTGTCCCCAATACGGTCGATTCGATAGACTTCAGCATCCAGATAAATATCGCAGACACCTTTCATACTCTTTTTGGCGTTCTGTGCGAATGTTTCGGCGATCGCTCCGAAATCTACTGCGCAATATTCGTCCAGAGCACCCATAGCCACGATCTCATCTTCCCTGCCTTCAACCAGCTTGGGCTCTATTTTCGCGAGATCTTCAGCCGTAAAGAGCTCCAGATAGGGGTAGAGGGTTCTGAAGGTTTCATACCTCTCTTTTATAAAGGAGACCTCTTTCTCTCCGACTCCTATCACCATCTTGGGAAACTTGAAGATATGCTTTTGGGCATAGCCGTGATCGAGTGCGTAGTTCAAGAGCATATTCGCCGTCTTTTTGACCTTTTTAGCCTTTTCGAAAGTGTAGTTGGTCTCTATATCGCCGCAGTGCAGGGTCTGCGAATTGTTTCTGCCGTTGGAGTTCAAAGAAGAGAGCGCCGGATACTTTTCAAAGAGCGCTATACTCTCCAGGTCCGTATACTTGGCGAGTTCGTACAAAAGCGCGGTGCCCGAGATCCCTCCTCCGATTATTATGACATTGTAGTAGTGCTGCATACCCTTCCTTTCATATATGTAGTTTTTGGTGAAAATAGTTGTCGATATCGAAAAATATCTCTCCCGTTCTGTTTTTGTATGTCAGATTCCTTTTTTGAAGATCTTTTATGTTTCTGACCCCCATTACGGCAAGAAGCGTCCTTATACCCTTCAAAAGATTCGTATGGTAGTTGGCGATCTCGCCGCCTTTGCGCACCACGAGATAGGATGCACGCTTTTTCGGATCCTGCGTCGCCATCCCCACAGGACAGACATGCCCTTCGGTACCGGAGCACTTCCTTGCGCGAATACATCCGCCGCTCATCATGAAGCCGCGTGCGATCCCTACGGCGTCGGCTCCGAGGCTCAACGCTATAACGACATCGTCGGGTGTGAGAATTTTGCCGCTCGCAATGATGCTGATATCCTCTCTCAGACTATATTTTCTAAGCATCGTATCGATAACGTAGAGTGCGTTTGGTGTCGTAAGCCCCACTGACTCCATAAGTTCCAAAGGAGCCGTGGCACTGCCGCCGTCACCGCTATCCACACTTATGAAATCGACTATCGCCTTTCCCTGCTCCTTTCTCTTTTTCATAGTCAGGACGAGATCTTCCACGCTATCTGCATCGGAGATGACTATCTTCATTCCCACAGGCTTCTTGGAGATCTCCTGGAGCCTGCCTACAAAATCGAGAAGCTCGTCC
>JAMONQ010000085.1 GCA_027065635.1 Campylobacterales bacterium
CGAGTGGTACTTCCTCTGGAGCTACGAGATTTTGCGTCCGTTCCCCAAAGATCCGGGTCTTGTCGCCTTCGGTATCGCACAGGTGATATTCTTCCTGCTGCCTTTCCTGGACAAGAGTCCGAATGTAGCTCCTGCAAACAGGAGAGGATTGTTCAAGATCTGGTTCTGGGTAATGCTGGTGGATATGATCGTTCTTACGATCATGGGTAAGCTTCCGCCTGAAGGAATCTTCAACACGATCGGTCTGCTGGCTACCATAGTGTTCTTCGCACTCTGGATTTCGCTGCCGATCATAACCAAAAAAGAAAAAGCAGTGTAGGGAGGCTGAAATGAAAGAGTTGAAAATTTTAGCGGTGGTGATATTCTTTACACTGCTTACATACTGGGGAGTGGAGCCTTATGCGCACTCCATCATGCATAAACATGTCGAAGGTAACAACTTCCAATACGATGATCTCAAGCCGGTTAAAAAGAAGGGTGACGCCAAGCGCGGAGCCGAGGTCTTCATGAGCGCCGGCTGTACAGGATGTCACGGTGTGCAGGCTGCCAATATGCCTGCTCCGATGGATCCACTATCTGCTGCGGCAAGTTTCGGTGTCAATCCACCCGATCTTAGCAACGCCGGAGCACTCTATGATGAGAAGTTCCTTGCCGAACTCATCAAAAATCCGGTTCACGCACTCAAGGTCGAGCACAAGTTTACAGAGGGCAGACAGCATCCGATGCCCGGCTTCTACGGTCTTGGAGGAGATATCGATCAGGAAGTTGCCGATATCATCGCATATATGAAGTCCATTGCAAAAAAGCCTGAAGAGATCACTCCCAAAATCGCATTCGAGGATGCCTGTGGTCGATGTCATGCGGTTCACTACGAAAAGTGGACTCAAATCGGTGAGAAGCCGAAGTTCAAATACAAAAAAGATGAACTTCTCTTCGATGCGAAGGTACTGGAGTATCAAGACTACCTGACAAAATATATGGGTAAGCTTCCTCCGGATCTTTCGATGTATATTCGCTCACGCGGAGAGCACTATATCAACACTTTCATGGAGGATCCCCAAGCGCTTCTGCCCGGTACCTCCATGCCTCGCGTGGGTGTAACGGAAGATACTGCGGAGAAAGTGATAGAGTACCTTGTCCAATCGGGAGATACGAAACATGAAGAGCGCGACAGCGTCGGCGTCATCGTCATGTTCTATCTCTTCGTCTTCGCTTTCCTCGCTTACTTGTGGAAACAGAGCATCTGGAAAGAGCTTCACTAAAATCGTAAAAACGGCTCATCTTCGCCTCTAACGGCGAAGATGGCTGTCCCTTTTCTCATCAAATAGCCGCCAAACGTCTCAAACAATAGATTGAAACCTCTTTTTTAGAAACTATCTGCTACTCTAAATCCCAACAAAACTCCATGGAGAATGATGTGTTAATAGACGGACATGGACGACGAGTCAACTATCTTAGAATCTCTGTAACGGAAAGATGCAACTTCAGGTGTCAGTACTGTATGCCCGAGAAGCCTTTTTCGTGGGTTCCAAGAGAGAATCTGCTCAGTTTCGAAGAGCTGTTCGCTTTTGTCAGAGTAGCCATAGACGAGGGAATCGACAAGATTAGAATTACCGGCGGCGAGCCGCTATTGCGAGAAGATCTCGACCGGTTCATAGCCATGATAAACGCTCATAAAAGCGGACTCGATCTCGCGTTGACCACAAACGGCTATCTCCTTGAAGATGTCGCATCAAGGCTCAAAGAGGCCGGTTTGAAACGGATAAACGTTTCGATCGATTCGCTCAAGCCGGAGGTTGCCGCCAAAATCGCCCAGAAGGATGTTTTGGGCAAAGTGCTTGCAGGCGTAGAAAAGGCGCTCGAGGTCGGCCTCACTGTCAAGGTCAACATGGTTCCTCTAAAGGGAATAAATGAAGATGAGATAGTCGATGTCATGGAGTACGCCAAAGAGCGCGGTATGACTATAAGATATATCGAGTATATGGAAAATGTGCATGCCAAAGAGGGGCTTGAGGGATTGACAGGCAAGGAGATACTTTCAAAGGTGAAAAAGAGATACAGTATAAAGAAGGTGGGGCGCGAAGGCAGCAGTCCCGCCTTCAACTACCTAACAGAAGATGGTTATAAATTCGGAATCATCGATCCTCACAAGCACGATTTTTGCGAAAGCTGCAACAGGATACGACTCACTGCCGAGGGGTATTTGATTCCGTGTCTATATTTTGACGAGGCGATGAGTATACGCGATGCCGTCAAAGCCGGTGACATAGATAGTGCCGCCGAGATTCTCAGGCAGGTTCTGCGAGACAAGCCGGAGAAGAATCGCTGGAGCGACGAGAGCCTCGAGGAGTCTTCGAGAGCCTTTTACGAGACGGGAGGGTG
>JAMONQ010000086.1 GCA_027065635.1 Campylobacterales bacterium
TCTTTGCACCTCTTCACCCTGGTAGAGCTTTTGATGCAGCATGAAATCGAAAAGTGCAAACTCTATCTGTCTGAGCATCCCTGACGCGGCCATGAAGTTTTTGCTATCCTTGATCTTTCTCATCAAGAACTCGGGCATAGGCTCTCCGCTCTCGTAATGGAATGCGAACCGCTTCAAGATACTCTCTTCATAAGCGAAATTTTCGAGAAACTGGGAGGGAAACTCGACTACATCCCAGGCTACGCCGTGTATACCGCTGACAAAACGCTCCTTGACCTTGCTGAAAAGGTGGTGAACGGCATGGCCCATCTCGTGAAACAGAGTCACGACATCGTCATGCCTTAGCAGTGAAGGTGTATCTTCGCTTGATGGCGGAAAGTTGCAGACTACAAAGGCGCTGGCAGGATGCTCTTTCGCCTGCGGATCTTCATGGTGTGTCTGCCAATCGTTCATCCAGGCACCGCCCCGTTTGCTCTTGCGCGCTTCAAGGTCGAAATAGATCCGGGCAAAAACTTCGCCCTCCTCCACCAGATCGTATACCGCAACCTTCTCGTTCCAGACAGGCACATCCACCCGCTCGAAACGGATATCGAAGAGCTCGGCCACGAAATCGAGCATACCTTGCACCACTCTGCTCTGCTCGAAATAGGGACGTGTCATCTCGTCATCGAAATCGAGTTCGATCTTTTTTAGTCTCTCGCTATAATAGGCGACATCATAACTTTGAAGCTCATCTATCCCGTCACGCCCTGCAAGCTCCTCGAGCCTATCAATCTCGCCTTTTGCGTGCGGCAAAGCCGCATCGGCAAGCCGGTTCAGAAAATCGAGAACCGCCTCATCAGAGGGAGCCATCTTCGTCTGCAAGGAGAGTTCGCTAAAATGGTCAAACCCCAGTATTTTCGCCTTTTCGTCCCTTAGACGCAAAATCTCGTCTATAACCTCCTCGTTCTGCGGTGCCCGCGTTACATATGCGCGGTAGAGCTCCTCCCGAAGCTTTCTGTTCGGCCCGTAGGTCATATAGGACATATAGCTTGGAATCTGCAACGTAAAACGCCAAACCTTTTTGCCGTCACGCTCGATCTCGGCCTGTTTCAGATCGTTTGGCGGAATACCCTCGACATCTTCCGGATCCTCTACGATCAGTTCATAGGCATTCGTTGCATCGAGGAGGTTTTGCGAAAAGGTATTGTTGAGCTCGCTCAAACGCAGATCTATCTCTTCGAGTCGTTTCTTCTCTTTTTGGGGAAGATCGACCCCCGAGAGCCTGAAGTCCCTGATCTCCTGCCTGATCACCTCTTTTTGAGCCGGATCGTCCGTATCGAGTGCGGCGAAAACATCAAATATTCTTCTATCCTGGGAGATCTTCGTGTGGTATTGTGACAAAAGAGGCAAGGAGGCTTCGTACGCTTTTTGCGTCTTTTGCGAATTTTCTACACTGTTTAGATGAGAAAGAGGCGTAAAGAAGAGATCGATTTTCTCGAAACTCTCCATATATGGTCGCACAAAAGTTGTATAACTCTTCTCCTTTTGCTCAAGCAGTGACTCGATCTGTTCCATATTCTCTTTGAGCAGAGCATCGAGATCGTCTGCGAAGCGTTCAAAGTGAGGGATTTCAAAGCTGATGAACATTCTTTATCCTCTTTTTGTTGCAATTATATCCCAAAATGGCGCACATAGCGCTATTTTCCGCTTTTTTCGATATAATCATGTAAAAACAAAACGGAGCTGAAAGGAAGCCAAAAGCAATGAAAGTATTACTGATAAAAGATGTAAAAAACCTGGGAAAAGCCGGTGAAATAAAAGAGGTAAAGGACGGTTACGGTAAAAACTTCCTCGTAGCCAAAGGGTTCGCAAAGATAGCGACCGAAGAGGTGATCGAAGAGTGGAAAAAGGAGCAGGAGCAAAAAGCCAAAGAGGAGGCTGAGCTGATAGCGCGCCTCAAAGAGCTAAAAAGAAAGCTCGAGGCTCTCCGGCTTACGATCAAGAAAAAGCTCGGTGCAAACGGATCGCTGTTTGGCGCAATAACGAATCACGATATAGCCGACTCGCTCAAGAGTGAAGGCATCGAAATAGATAAAAAGCTGATTCACATCGACGGTGCGATCAAGGCAACCGGACTGTACGAAGCGGATGTCAAACTCGGCCACGGCATCCATGCAAAACTCAAGTTCGAAGTGGTCGGAGAGTAGCCAGATGTTCGAAGCGACCACCATACTTGCCTACAGGGCAGATGATTACGCAGTCATAGGCGGTGACGGACAGGTTACTTTCGGCAACGCCGTTTTGAAAGGGAACGCTACCAAGATAAGAACTCTCTACAACGGCCGGGTTCTTGCCGGTTTTGCAGGAAGTACGGCAGACGCTTTCAACCTTT
>JAMONQ010000087.1 GCA_027065635.1 Campylobacterales bacterium
ATTGGCCTTCAGGTTTTCTACGAAGCTCACCAGGTCCGTACCGGTAACATTCGTCTGGATAGATACGAAGCGGCGTGCATGTTCATGCTTTATCTCTACCGGCCCGCTGCTTCTTACTATCGTCACCACTTCCGAGAGGGCGATCGGCTCTCCTGTGGATCCCACCAGATAGAGCTCATCGAGACTCTTTCTCAGATAATCACCCCTGACCATGATCGGAAACTGCTTCATCCCCTCGTAGACCGTTCCGATCTGCACACCGCTGACCGCCGCTTTGAGCAAGTGCGCCACATCGCTCTTGTCGAGACCGTAGCTGCCCATCTTCTCGTCATTGAATCTGAGTTCCTGGTAAGCTACACCCTCGTTTTGCCGCATATAGACATCCTGACTGCCGGGGGTCTTTTCCGTAATCTGTTTGACAAGCGTTCCGAGCCTGTTCAATTCGTCGATATCCTCTCCGAATATTTTTATAACCACATCTCCGCGCGATCCCGTAAGCATCTCTGAAGTCCGCATCTCTATCGGCTGGGTAAAGCTGTACTCTATACCCTGTATCCTGTCAAGTACCTGGCGCATCTGATCTTTAAGCCACTCTGTATCGGGATTTCTCCACTCCGATTTCGGCTTGAAAACCAAAAAGGTATCAGTATCGTTAAGCCCCATCGGATCGAGTCCGATCTCGTCCGAACCGCTTCTTGCTATGATCGACTTGATCTCCGGGACCCCCTGCATCAATTTACGCTGGATTTCCGTATTGAGCGCGATACCTGCCGGGATATTTATGGATGGAGGAGACTCTATACCGATAACGATATTTCCTTCGTCCATCGTCGGCATGAAGGTCTTTCCGATGTGGCCGAAAGCGTAAAAGGTCCCGGCCAGAAGCAGCAAGAGAGCTCCGTATATAACCTTTTCAGCCTTGAAAGAGGCGTTGAGTACCGGTTCGTAAAGAGCCAGCAGCCTCTTCATGAGCCAGGTATCTTCATGCTTCGGCTTCTTGATGAAAAAAGAGGCTATCGTCGGAATTACAAAAAGCGCGAAAAAGATCGACGAGGCCAGAGTGAAGACTATACTCAGCGCCACCGGAGCGAAAAGCTTGCCGCCGAGCCCCTGCAGCATCAGCAGCGGAGTGAATACGATGATAATGATGAGTACACCTGAAATTACAGGAACGCTCACCTCTTTTGCCGCCGTATATATGATATGAAGCCTTGTAGCGCTCCTGCTCGGCGGATGGGCGAGTCTCGCTATGATATTTTCCACCATGACGACGGCAGAGTCGATAATCATACCGATCGCTATGGCGATCCCTCCAAGGCTCATGAGGTTGACACTGATTCCGAACAGGTACATCAAAATGAAGGCACTAAGTATCGCCAGAGGCAAAATAAGAGCTACCGTAATGGCGGAGATGAAACTGCCGAGGAAAAGCAGCAGTATCACAAGCACCAGCAGTACAGCTTCCATCAAAGATTTCTGTACCATACTGACCGCTTTTCCTATCAGATCGCTGCGGTCGTAGAAGATATTGATGGATGTTCCTTCCGGCAGATTCTCTTCGATCTCTTTGAGGCGCTCTTTGACGTGGGCTACGGTTCTGGAAGCGTCAGCACCTTTAAGCCCGAGCACAAGCCCCTGTACCGCCTCCCCTTTGCCGTCTTTCGTGACATATCCGTATCTGGTCAGAGCGGCGATGGAGACCTCAGCCACGTCACCGAGACGAATGATTGCATCCTTGTCTACTCGAATTACGAGATCGGCTATCTCGGCACTGTCTCTCATGCGTCCCGGAAGCCGTACCAACAGGGCCTCATCGCCGCGCTCGATTCTTCCGGCACCGAAATTGGCGTTGTTCTTTTCGATTTTGCGCTCGATCTCGTCAAGCGTGATTCCCAAAGAGGCCATCTTCGCGAAATCCGGTTTGATACGGTATGTTTTGACCTCTCCTCCAAGAGCGTTGACGTCCGCTACACCTTCGATGTTTCTCAGTGCCGGACGGATCACCCAGTCAAGAAGAGTCCTTTTTTGCATCAGACTAAGCGTAGGGGACTCTATCGTAAACATCAATATTTCGCCAAGCGGTGTCGTAATCGGAGCGATACCTCCGCTGATCGAAGGCGGCAGATCGTTTTTGATATTGTTGAAACGCTGATATACACGATCGCGTGCCCAATAAAGATCTGTTCCCTCTTCAAAGTCGATCGTCACGTCAGCCAGAGCGTACTTGCTGATAGAGCGTACCATCTTCTGGTTGGGAATACCCTGCATCTCCAGCTCTATCGGTATGGTGATCTGCTGCTCCACCTCTTTCGGAGTCATCCCCGGTGCTTTTATGATGATCTTCACCTGGGTTGTAGATACATCCGGAAAAGCGTCAATCGTCAGCTTCGAATAGGATATTATTCCGCCGGCTGCGACCGCCAGAGCTATAATGACGGCAAAGATTCTCTGCGAAAGGGCAAAGGCTATCAGCTTGTCAATCACCTTCGGCTCCTTCCAGGGCACCCTTGAGCGCAATCACACCGCTGACTGCCACTTCACTGTCCGGATTCAGACCGTCCGCCGCGAGATAGACTTTGGAGCTGCTGCGTCCAAGCACAGTGACTGGCATCAGCTTGTACCCTTTTTGAGTCTTTATGAAGATCGCCTGGGCATCGTCGTACTCGATGACTGCAGTTGCCGGCAGAGTATAGGCCCGTTTTGGCCAGTAGAGTTTTACGTTACGCTTTTGACCGGGCTTCAGCTCGGCACCTTTGCCCGGGAGCAGATGTATCGCCACGGTTTGCGTCCTCGGATCCACGGTGGCCGAGATCGATTCGACTTCCGCAACCGTATCGCCTACATAGAGTCTATCTCCGCGATCGAGCTGATTTGCGACCGATATGGGAAGCGATATCTCAAGATGTACGCCTTGCGGATTTATGATAGTGAGCATATGTTCGCCGCGGGCGACATACATCTTCGGGCGTACCGCCAGATCCTCTATAAAGCCTCCGATAGGCGCCGATACGACGATTGTGGCGATCGGCTTCTTGCTCTCTTCGATACGCTCTACCTGTTTCTTCGGCAACCCCCACTCTATTAGAAGATGGCGATAAAATGCGCTTTGGGTTTTGTACTTCGTCAAAGTGTTTTCCGCCTCGAGATAGCGCTTTTTGGCGACAACCGCAGCTTCGAAAAGGGGTTTTAGGCGTGTCACCTCGGCCTGATAGTACTCTCTTTGAATCAGGCTGTCTATATATTTGGCTTCAAGCTCCAAAAGCTCCGGACTCTTGATGACAAGCAGCTTCTGCCCCTTTTTTACAGGATCGTATATATGGGCGGAGAGACTCTGTACAATTCCCTCTACAGGCGCATCTATTCTATATACCTCGCTTGCCGGCAGGTGGCCTCTTGCGAGGAAGCTTCCAAGATATACGCGCTCCGTAGGCTTTGGCGAACTTGTCTTCACTCCGGAGCCGACATCGGCGACTACCAAATCTTTTGCAAAAAGCGGTGTAAGCATCGCGGCGATAAAAACCGGTAAGATCTTTCTCATACTCATTTTCATTTTATTACTCCTTCTGGATCGATAGCGAATCGGTCAATAAAGTTTGCGACCGCATCGTGACGTCTCATTTTCAAAGCGTTCAGTGTCTCTATCATCTGCAGCTTCGTTTCAGCGGCCTTCAACATCGAAAGAAGACTCTCCTCTCCGGCTTTGAAGCGCAGACGGCTCTGCTCTATCAAGGTATCTGTAGTCAGATTGATGGAAGCTTCGAAACTCTGAACCTTTGTAAGATATAGCTCGAGCCTCTCTCTCAAAGCTCTGGAAGCACTCTCATACCCTCTTTTCAGTGACTCCGCCTCCATTCTAGCCGCACTGTAAGCGTGCATTGCGGCACTTCTGGCCGCTTCGTTTCCGGCACCGTAAGCAAGCGGTATACTGATACCGAACATCGTTCGTCTGGTATCTATCTCATCGCTGTACGTGGCACTCACTCCGACTCTCGGCACCCTCGAGCGACTCAGGGCCATAGCCTCTTTAGATCTCTCTTCATTCAACTTCAGCATCGGATAGAAGGAGGAGTTTTCAGGGTTGAAAAGGTAGTTCATATCGTAATCTTCGAGAGTGCATACCGCTTCCCCGTCAAAAAAAACGATTGATTCGATATCACTCTTTAAACGTCGCATCATGCTCCTGGTCTCGACTATTTTCAAATTGAGGTTTTCAAGCGCAAGATGTGCCATCAGCGCCTTTGATGCGTCGAACTCGCCGTATCGTACGCCGGTATCGATCTGTTTGAGCATTTCACGATAAACAGTCGCAAGTCCCCTTTGTGCCGCCAAAGCCTCCTTTTGTATACAGTACTCTCCATATATTCTGAAAATCCTTCCCTTTATCCGGTTGAGTTCGACACTCTTTTTCAGCTCTGCATACTCTTTGTTGTATTTGAGAAAATTACCTATCGTAGAGCGATCGAGATTGAACTCTCTTTCGATACCGAGAGCAAACTCTCCGCCGGACGAAGATCCATCTTTCGGGAATGCGCCCCCGACCTCCGCACCGAGGCTCCATCCGCCGTCAAGGCGTTCCGCCGCATCCCCCATGCGCTGCGACTCTATCGCCTCCGCTCTGCTCTTGAACAGCGGAGACTCTTTCGCTTCCGCGTAGAGATCTTTGAGACTCTGGGCGCATAGAATCGAAGCGGACAGCATCAAAAGTACGATACTATTTTTCATTTTCACTCTTATCTCCTTTTGCATTCGATCAGTGTACCGTCGAGTGCATTGATCTTTGCGATTTTATCTCTGGATCCCAGGCGATAGTAGAGCAGTTTCCGCTCCCTTTTAAGCCTGATATATCCGATTTCCTCATCTTTCATGCAGCTCTTCTTCGCGATCTCTTCCGCTTTGGATGGAGAGATTTTGGCAAAAGAGCGCATCTTCTGATACTTTCCTACGATAAGCCCCGATCTGCCTTCATAACGAAGCAGCGTAGCATATTCGAGGTCGCTCAGTTCCATTCCTCTTCCCCACAAAGAAAGAGAAAGCAGCAAAACTGCTGTTATCGATCTATACATGACAATCTCTCCAGTGACTTGAAAACGGGACCGGTCCGTTTGCGAGCGGTTTCGATACGATATACGACCACCCGCAAGAGCACACCGGCAACCGTGTGTGTTGTAACTCTTTCGCTATTTTGCTATTTGGTCGTCAGACAGTCTGATGTCGGAAGGTTTTAGGAGGTGTATACGGGGGTGCGGCCTGATACTCCTTGAGTCTCGAACTATACTCGAAGTGGAGCTTCGCAGCCGGTGAAAAGAGAGTATGCTGCTGCGATATATCGTTTAGCGCAAGCATATGGAACGTCTGGTGTTCCAGCACGATCGGCGCGCCGTTTGTATGTTTCGTCAAAATATGTACCGAGCGCTCTTTGACAACAAGATCGCTCTGTCCCGTCATATAGTCGTGAACCACGAAGCAGGCCATAACTATCAGCAGCACTCTGACGGTAAAATCTCTGAGTCTTTTCATAGAGTAAGTATAACAGAAAAAAGTTTTCCGCTCCCCGTTTTCGGGCCACTACGCCCTTATTTTAATATCCTGTTAAGATTGATTGCCCAAAAAGGAACAAAACCTCTTAGAAAGCGCCTTTGTTACGAAGCTCGGATATCTCCGTCTCCACCATGGCATCGATCATCTGCTTGTATATATCGACGACCATATTCGGCGAAACCCCGAGCGTCAGCGCCTTGTGCCTTACATGGTTCAAAACGTCCTCTATACGATCGTCAGCCTTGATCTCTTCTACGGTATGTTTGAATTTCGCCGCCTGCTTGATGTAGTCGTTGCGTACAGCTATGAGCTCGACTATCTTTTCATCTACCTTATCCACCTCTTTGCGGAGTTCATCGAGGGTACTGCACTCTTTTATATCCATAGTCTCCACCTCTTTTTTCAGCATATTTTATCCAAAAATTCGCCGCTTTCACGAAGCCTTTTAAACTCTTCATAAAGTTCGCCGCACTCCCAGCTATCCATGGCTCCGCTTTCCATATCCTCTTCCATCTCGTCCAGACTTCGCAAAAAGTGCTCTATCTCTTCGGCCCTCTCCGCATCACCGTTTTGCAAGCACTCCGTAACTCTACTTTGCAAAAACGGTTTCAGATCCGTTTCTATCAGACTTTTAAGCGATTCACACACTGTCACTCTCCTGTGATTCGATCATCTCTACGAGCTCTTCGAATATTTCACCGCACTCTTCATCGCTCACCTCTGCGTCCGCAATATCGCCGAGCAGCTCCAAAAAAGAGGCCCTGAGCTCCTGAAGCTCGGCATACTCGCTCTTCGACTCCTCGCTCGCCTCTTTGGCATCGGCGATCTTTTCGAAGAGTTCATCTATCATCTCCTCGATATCCGGAATCACCTCATATTCCAACAGCTCTTTGAGATCTTTGCATCCTGCCATCGTCGATCCTTTCGATATACAAAACTATAACATAGATTCCGCTCTCTTTTTACAGGGCGGCAAAAACCGTCATGACCGAATACCAGCTTAAAGCGGCATCAAGATAGCTTCGCACGCAAGCTCCAGTTCATAGCGTGCAACTCCATCAAAAGCCCTCCATCTGTCGAGTCAAGGATTTCACCATCACGCCTCCTGGTCTATGCCACCGTGCTTCATCCGACGGCTCCTCCCGTCACGCCCAAAAAACGGTGCAAGCGTAAACCATAATATAAACACCCACAAAACAGCGGATGAAAGCGTAGATAACAAACCGCTCTCCTCCCCAACATGCACTACCGAGCGCGGATCGATCTGCAGAGAATCGAAAAAGAGATCGAGCACTACACCAAAGAGTATAGCACCCGTGACAATCGTGACGAGATAGATGATCAGACTCCTTGCTCCAAGCATCCTCTTGACTACCCCTATCGTCACCGTGTTGGTAGCCGGCCCGGCACTCAAAAAGACAAAAGCCGCTCCCGGGCTGACTCCTCCAAGAACCAGTGAGGCGGCGATAGGTAGACTCGACGTAGCGCAGACATACATCGGTACGGCGACGGCAATGGCCAGAAGATAGCCCATCCAGGTATGGCCGCCGAGCCACTCTCCAAGATCCTCCGGTATAGCCGCAGTGATGATCGCACCGATAACCAACCCCCAAAGAAGAGGTTTCGCTATATCGGACATCAGGGTTATAAAGCCGTAGCGCATAGCTTTGGCGAACGAGAAGCCGCCGTTTTCTGCGCCGTTACATCCGCTTTCACAGCAACATCCGGGAGCGGTGGACTCTTTTTTATTGTCAGAAATATTCGATGAAGCACAAAAGTCGCAATCTTTGGCATCTCGTGATGAGACACTCCCCGCCTGTGCAACCGGTTCCCTCTCACCGATAAAGTTTGCCGCGAATCCGGCTATAAACGCTATGACAATGGAGGTCAAAACTCTATAGATCGTAAAGACCCACCCAAACATTCCGAAAGTTGCGAGAATGGAGTCGACACCTGTAATAGGAGTGGATATAAGAAAGCTGAGCACCGATCCGCGGCTCGCTCCCTCCTTTTTCAGCGAGGCGGCAAGAGGAATCACACCGCATGAACATACAGGAAGAGGTATCCCGAAGAGTGTAGACTTTAGTACCGACAGACTGCTCTCCTCTCCCAAATGTCTTCTTATGAAATCCTTCGGGAGCCACTCGTGAAGAAGACCGGCAAAAAAGAGTCCGAAGAGAATAAACGGAGCCATTGCCCCGGTCAACTCCCACAATGCGACGAAAAAATCGTTTAGAAGTTCCACACCGGCAATCCTTCTGCTATTGTTTTACATAATAACCGCCTACTCATTCCATTATCCTTATAAAACAGAGGAGAATTTTCCGATAATTTAAGTTTCAAGTAACAGTAATATGCTATTATTAACTGAAACTATTCAAGTCTCTTGAAAGGGAAGCTCTAACTTGCAACAACTTCAAAAACTCCCGATAAAAGTGATGTATGTAGAAGATGACGAGGCCATCTTGCAAGAGACCGCCGGCTTCTTGCAAAACTACGTAGAGAAACTCTATGTGGCCAAAAACGGGAAAGAGGGGCTCGAACTCTTTCTCGACAAAGGTCCCGATGCGGTAATCACCGATTTTGAAATGCCGGTTATGAGCGGTCTTGAAATGATAAAACAGATCAAAAAGAGACGACCGGAAACTCCCATATTCGTAACGACATCATTCGAAAACGATACCCTCTATCTGACTCGCGCCATAGAGGAGTACGGTATTACGCAGTATATCTCCAAAAAATCAGAACCGAACAGGCTCCTGGAGTCGATATACGACTACTTCAAAAACGATGAACAGTTTCACTTCTCCTTGAATATCTCGAGCAGCGGAAGAGTGCTTTCCATAGACAGAAGATTCGCCTTCTTTCTCGGATACGGGGAAGAGGAGCTTCTACTCGAACCTATCGAACGTCTCATAGAGCCGATACCTCACATTCACAACCGCCACTTCATCAAAAGACTGCAAGACGAAAAGGATATAGAGTACGCACACTGCATATTCAGACAAAAAGACGGCAGCGACTTGCTTCTAAGCGGTTCCGCAAAATTTTCGACTTCGAACGGCAAAAAGGAGTTTGTAACGAAATGGCGCCCCATAGACTCCATCCTCCGTTCCAACGAGGAGATAAAGGAGCGGCTCATAAAAGAGGGGTATCTGAAATCCTTGATGAAATTTCATGCCGAAGTGAGCCAGGATATAGTCACAGCCTTTACGGTAGAAGATTTTCTAAAAGGCTTCGTGGAGAAACTTCCCGCAATAGGCATAAACGGTCTCGGCTTCTTGATGCTGATGGAGGAGTCTGCACTCAAAGAGACATTTTTCCCTTCAAATATCGATATCGAACTCGACTCTCTGATTCCGGACTTTATCGACTTGGGAGATCTCAAAAACGAAAGACTCTACCTCCCCTGCTTTCTTGCCGCAAAGCACAATCAGATGGTGTTTGTAGACGACATCTCCCATCTTCCGGAAACGGAGCTGAAAAAAGAGCTCGTTAAAAAAGGGATTGTAACCGCCATATCCATTCCCATGAAGATCAGGCTGAAAAACAGCCCGTCCGGCATTCTCACTCTTCTGTTTAGGGAAAATCATACATTCGACAAGGAGGAGCTGGAGCTTTGGCAGGATATCGCCAATACGGCGGCATTCGGAATAGAGTCCATCAAAGCGAGAATCGAGAGGGATGAGCTTATAGTGAAGCTCGATATGATGGCCCATACCGACAAGCTCACCGGAGCTATAAACAGACATCGGGGCATGGAGCTTCTCGAACACGAAATAAAACGCGCGAACCGCTACAGACACCCCTTCTCCATAATATATTTCGATATCGATCATTTCAAGAAGATCAACGACACCTACGGCCACACCACCGGCGACGCGGTCTTGGTAAAAGCCACTCAGACTATAAGAAAAAATCTTCGTGCCACCGATTCGCTGATAAGATGGGGAGGAGAAGAGTTTTTGATAATCCTGCCGGAAACATCGCTCGGCGATGCTATACATATCGCACAGAAACTGCGGGAAAATCTGGAAAAAAGATCCTCCGATATTCCTCTGCCCATAACGGCCAGCTTCGGTATCGCCTCGTGGAAGGAGGATCAGACTCTCGATACCCTCATACACAGGGCCGATACCAAAATGTACGAAGCCAAAAAAATGGGACGTAATCGTATCGCTTACTAAATCCGGCATTGAAAAACGGCCGGATTCGCGATCATGATCTCCGCTCTTTTTTCCCTACCTCCAGAAAGAGATCTATGTTTTCCAAAAAGAGATCTATAAGTTTTGGGTCGAACTTTTTCCCTCTCTCCCTTTTCATATACTCTATGATCTCCTCCATAGGCCACGACTTTTTGTATGTACGCTCCATACTCAGAGCGTCGAAAACATCGGCTATAGCTACTATACGCCCGAAAATATGTATCTCTTCGCCGGATTTACCGTAAGGGTAGCCGCTGCCGTCGTAATTTTCATGGTGTTCGAGAGCAACTATACGAGCCGCTTTCATCAGTGATCTCTCGGAGTTTCCAAACAGTTCTCCGCCAATTAGCGTATGCCCCTTTATCACACGTTCTTCATCGTGTTCCAGTCTTCCCGGCTTGAGCAATATTCTATCAGGTATCGCGATCTTTCCCACATCGTGCATCGGGGCTACTATTCCAAGCAGCTCCACATCCTCCTCGCTCAAACCGGCAAGTCTTCCAAGAATGCGACTGTACTCCGCGACTCTTTTGACATGACTCTTTGTCTCGCGAGAGCGGCTCTCCACCACTTCACCGAGTATGTAAAGCAGCTCCTTTTGAGTATTTTTTATCTCTTCGTTCAATCTTATGATATCGGTGATGTCGTTGTGGATGCTTATTATCTCCTCTATCTCCCCGTTCAACCTGTAAATGGGAATGAATACCGAATCGCATACATAGACCCTCTTTTTGCTGTCCAGACACTTTATGCGTTCTCTGAGTATCGAGCGACTCTTTATAGCCTCCGAAACCTTGGCTTTCAAATCTCTTTCAAGATTGGGGCAGAGCTGGTAAAACGATCGTCTGACCAGCTCGTTCTTTTCAAATCCGAAAATCTTGTCGAATCTGTCGTCGGTTTTAAGAATCGTACCGTCTTCGAGGAAACGGCAGATCGCCGTACCTTCGTTGATCGCGTTTTGATACTGCTTGAGAAAGTGGATCTTCTCCTGCAGGGTATCTTGTGTACGGTCGAGTTCGTTTTTCAGAAGTTCACGGTAGTTTGCAAGCTCGGATATATCGTCAAGCAGCATCATAAACTGATATGAAGGAGCAGTCGTATCAAAAATAGGTATCAGTGTCGCTTTGAAAATCATTTCGCGTTCATATCGGGAGAGAAGATTCAACTCTCCGTACCAGCTCTTGCCTGCGGCAAAAGCCATGAACAACGAGTCGTAGCGGCTGTAGTTTTTATCCCTGCATAGAAGAGTTTCGAACGGCTCTCCCTCCAGATCTGCCTTCTCGTACCCGAGCAACTCGAGCATACCGTCGTTTATCTGCGTTATCCTGCCACTCTCATCCAGATATATCAAAAGAGCGCTCTCCTCTACCGCGAGGTAGTGCTGAGCCAAAGCAGACTCAGTTTTTTTCCTCGATCGCCGA
>JAMONQ010000088.1 GCA_027065635.1 Campylobacterales bacterium
AGGAGTCTATGGACTCAACGTTGTCGATAATTATCTGGGGGTTGTTTTCGATCTGCTTGCAGAGATTGGGATCGTCACCGTGGAGCACCTGCGCTTCCGGCATCATATATGCGGCAAGCGTATGCCTGCCGGTGCCCGGTTCTCCGCTTATGAGAGTGTTGAACTGAAGAGATTTTAGAAGGTTGGCGGATTTCAAAGCCTCTTTGAGAGACTTCGACTCCGCTATCAGATTAATGGTTTCCACATCCTGTGCCGCAACCGCAACCTTCCGTCGCGGGCTGTTCTACCTGTCCGCTCAGAGATTCGTTTACCGTAGGTTCACGAACCTCTGCGACAGTGACGCTGAATAGAAGATCTTTTCCCGCGAGAGGGTGGTTGAAGTCTATTACAACCTCATTGTCGTCGAAACTCTTGACCACAACCTGTACGGTCCCGCCGTCTTCGCTCTGGCCGTAAAGAGTCATACCCTCTTGCAGCTCGATTCCGGCAAACTGCTCTCTGGGCATCGCCTGGACGGCCTCCGGATTGTAGTCACCGTAAGCTTCAGAGGCACTGACGAGAATATCGGCGCTCTCTCCTGCCTCCATCCCCTTCATCTGGTTTTCAAGACCCGGTATAATCTGCTGTTTTCCCGTAATGAACGAAAGAGGAGGCTGCCCGATGTTCGAATCTACAACCTCACCCGTTTTAGCATCTTTAACTTCATAGTTGAAAGAGACTACATTGTTGTCTTCTATTTTCATATTGATCGATTCTCCTTTAAAAAGTAGCTGATTCTATCATAGTGTACTTTTATAGATTCTTAAGGATTGCGTATAAAAGCCCCTGCCGTGAGGCTATATCAGAGTTTGGCGAGCTTTTTTCTGGCAACGGCTGCGGATTTGCTCTCCGGATAGAGACTTATCAAAGAGTTGTAGAACTCTTTTGCCTGCTCCTTGTCCCCGATTTTCTGTAGTGATATGGCGGTGTGAAGGAGGAGTGTCGGCATGAAACTGCTTTTATCGTAGAGCGATGCACTCCTTTTGTAATAGCCTATCGCATCCTTGTAACGCCCGTTTCTGTATGCTATCTCGCCGAGATAGAAATTGGAGGTTGCCGGTTTGTAGTGGTTCTTTATCAGGTAGGTAAAGTATCTTTTCGCATCGGCATATTTTTTCTTTTTATAGAGCTGTTTCGCATCTTTGAAGATCTGTGCGTTAGATTTGCTGCTCAAGTCGATCTTCTTCATATACGACTCGTAAGCCTCTTTGAACTCCAAAAAAGCACTCTCGAGCCTGTTGAAACGCTCTTTGTCCACATATTTTTCGTTGATGGAGTCTATCAGCGTTCCAAGCTCTTGCAGTACGATACGAATCTGCTCGAAGTTTTCGCTCTGCGATTTGGCGAGAGCCTCGGTTTTACCCTCCAGCTCTGCTATGCTTCTATTCATATCCTCTATTTTGCGTATGGATCTTTCAAACTCCGCAATTTGGCCGTTCCACCCTTCTATAATGCTTTGCAGTCCGTCTATACGTTCACTGTTTCGCTGAACTATCTGCTGCTGTTTTAGAAGGGTCTTTTGCAGAGCCTCGATGGCACGCTTGTTTTTCAGGATATGACGTTCACTTTCGCTAAGACCGTAGGGTTCTGCGGAGTCCAGATCACCGGCTCCGAACGCGGAGGGCTCCTGCGCTCCGCCGTAGGATGCGCAAAGAGCCAGTAAAAGAAGAGGAAAGATTTTTTTCATTTAGGGAAGAAGTTCAAACTCTACTCGTCTGTTTTTCGCCCAGCACTCTTTCGTATGTTCAGTACATACGGGGTTGCTCTCGCCGTAGCTCACCATTACCATTCGGCTCTCGTCGACACCTTTCAGAGCCAGCGCGTCGCGTACCGTTTTCGCCCTTTTCAGACCGAGTGCGTAGTTGTACTCGTCCGTACCCCACTCGTCGCAGTTTCCTTCAACCTTGATCGTAAGATCCTTCGCGGCATCGGATGTGAAAATTCTGGCATCTTCATCGACATTTGCCTCCTGGTCGGGGCGGATATTGTACTTGTCGAAATCGAAATAGATCTTTTTTGTGCTCGCTTCAAGCTCTTTTATCTTCTCCATTCGAGCATCTTCTGGAAGGGTAGTGATATCTCCGACCTCTTCGGTGCCTACGACTTCACTGACTCCGGTATCGGCTTCCGTTACAGCCGTCGTACTCTCCTGCGCACTCTCCTGCTTCGTCATATCGACTTCCGGTTTCTTTTGCGAACATCCGCTCATAAACAGTGCGGCAATTATTGTCGCAAGTAGTAGACTCTTTTTCATCGATTCATCTCCTTCGAAATTTAGTGGATTTTAGCACGCTTTTTCTTACTTTACCGTTAAATAGTCATCCGCTCCCCGGGCCGTTCATATCCGTTTACCGGGCCTCTACCAATCGATCGACTGTATCTTGTGTCCCTTCAGCGGAAAGAGAAAGCCTTCGTTGTAATTCAGTCGTATGATGCCGAGCGCACTCTGGGATGCGTAGTGTTTGATATACATTACGCTCTCACCGTCAGGAGAGAATTTCGGAAACTGGTTCACGCCGCTTGCGGTAAGCCTTCTGATATAGTCGCTCTGAGTCGAAACGAGGTAGAGGTTGAAGGTATTGGCGCTGAAAGCGTTGTCACTCTCCCTGCTCGTATAGACGACATATTTCCCGTGCGCGCTGCATGCATTGTTGTTCTTTCCGTGATATACCAGCTGCCTGACCGCACGCTCACCTATTTTCTTGATAAATATATTTGGATACCCCAGCCTGTCAGAAACGAAAATTATCTTCTTCTCCGAGCCGCTATACTGGGCGGATACATCTATTCCGGAGTAGAAGGTAAGACGCTCTCTGACTCCGGTTTCGATGTTGTATCGGTATATATCGGGCTGTCCCTCCGGAGCCATGGTCAACAGCAGACGCTTTCCGTCTCTGCTCACATCCGAACATACGAGCATACCGTCGGAAGTGACCACCTTTGTCTGCTTTCCGGTATAGATATTGTAGTAATAAAGAACGGGTCTCTTTCCAAGTTTTGTATAGTAGATCCCTTTTTGGTTTCTGTCGGCCCACTTCGGAAATATATTCAAACCGCCGCTGATTATCCTCTTTCTGTATGTCAACGTATAGTCAGCGACGACTATATCGGCACTCTTTGGCTTTGAGTATTGCGAAAAGACGACATATCTTCTCATCCAGTCTACGCTCGGCATATTCAAAAAGTCGTTGAAGTCGATAACGGCCTGGTGAATTAGAAAGGGATATCTTGTCCTGTTGGCTACACGATAACTTCGCTCATAAATAGCGTTTTTGGACCCTATGTCGTAAACCCTCACATCGAGATAGAGAGTCTGACCGTCGCCCTCTTTGAAACGGTATCTAAAAAGATAGTCGTACTCTTTCATGAGCGGATCTATCATGGAATCGAAGCTCCCGCTTCTATAGGTATCGTCTACCTTGAAGTGGGCCGTAACTTTCAGATCGCCCAACACGAGACGAAAAAACTTCTGCCTTATACGCATATCGGCGAAGTCTGATGAGTCCTGGATCGTCACGGAGGGACGGGCATCTGCACTCTTTACGATCTCGAGAGTCGCATCGGATGCGAAAAGAACGATTCCGGTTAAAAGTATTATCAAATAGCGCACTGCTACTCCTTGGCTTTGAATTCAATATCTACATCGAGTCTTTCATCTCTTTTATGCGGCGGCAGCTTCGCGGCCTTTAGCCGATCGAGATATTCTATCAGGCTCTGATTGAAACCCCGATTATCGGATGGATATAATAGCGTGTAATCGAAACTGCCGTCTGGCATTATCTGAAGCCTCGCTTTCGCCTCTTCCCCGGCATAAATCGCTTCCGGATGCCATGACTTGTAGATAATATCATAAAGTTTGCTCATATACTCGTCTACTTCGCCTACGCCGGAACTTTTCGACGTTATATCTATCTCCGGTTTACTAAGGTTTATATCTCGGACAATACGGCTTGCTCGTTCACTGTTTTGCGTCTCATTGGAGGATGAGGCTTTGTAGTCAATCTTGGGCGCGTTGGCGATGCGTGCGGCGAGTCTGTTTTCGAGCGGAGCATCCGCTTTTATACCTTCAAAAAGGGATGAGATCGCTTTGGGTTTGGAAGCGACTCTCTCTTTGGCTGATACCGACGAAGATTTTTTCGCAGGTTTCGGTTTCGAGACCGTTTTCCTCTCTTTTTTCGGAGAGGGTTTTGGCTTTTGTATCCGTTTTCTTGAAGATTGCTCTATTATGGCCACTTCAATTCTCTGCGTATTTTCAGGAACATATCTTTTCGTCTTTTTGTAGTCGTTGAAAAAGAGTATCAAAAGCCAGAGTACAAGCAGATAAAAGGCAAAGGCGGCAAGACCGCCGATAATAAACAGACTCTTGTCTCTACCCATCTGTCACCAGTGAGACTTTCGAAAAGCCGGCCTCTTTGACCGTTTTGAGAAGAAACATGACATCTTTATATCTCAATCGCTCATCCGCACGTATATAGACCGGAATATTTTTGTCGAAGCTTTCGGTTTTCAAAATAAATGTATCGGGAAAAGAGAGAGTTTTATACTTCGCTTTCAAAAAGTAGATGACTCCGTTTTTGTCCATTCTTATCTCGATGGACTTCACTTTTTCGAGAGCCTGAGTCTTGCTCCCTTTGGGCAGAGTAATATTCTCCTGGTAGATGATAGTAGGAGCCGTAACCATCAAGATCGCCATGAGTACGAGCATGATATCGACCAAAGGAGTGATATTCAGATCAGGATTGTCGTTCCACTCGTACTGCATGGTGCGCTACTTGCCGTTTTTGTTCGCAAGGAGCAGTTCGCTCTGCATTGCGATAGTGGTCGTCAATTCGTAAGCCCTTCTTTTTAGAAGCAGATGGAAACTGTATGCAAAGATCGCGACAAATATTCCGGCGGCTGTTGCGACGAGCGCTTCACTGATGGCAGGTGCTACTACACTAAGTGTAGCACTTTTTTGGGTACCGAGTCCTGCAAAAGCTTCGAGGATAGAGACTACTGTACCGAAAAGGCCAACAAACGGAGAAGTACTCGCGATCAAAGAGAGCATGGTCAAACCCCTCGTCGCCTCTTTCGTAGCGGCGTGTTCACACATTTGCAAAACCTTCGCATTGGGAGAAAGGCTCTTTTTCAAACAGCTTTTAATAATCGATTTTGAAGAGACGGATGCGGCACCCATATGCATCTGCTCGAGAGAGTCGCTCTCTTTGGAGAGCCATCTGCCGAGATAGAGATATCTGTATACGAAAATCCAGACTGTAACAAAGAGGTAAAAGGAGAGCACCCCGAGTACGAGAAAAGTAATCGGGCTGCTGCGATCAAAGTAACCTGCTACGATCTCGAGCATTTTAAAATCTGGTTTTGGCGGCGGCTTCTACTTTCGCCTCCACGTTGGCGATAGCGAAATCGGAGTTGCCTGCCTTCTCGACAAGCTCTTTCGCTTCGGCGATCGCTTTGGCGATTTCGCTTTCATTTTCACCGACGATCGGTACGGCGCCTTCTACGACGACAAGAGTCTTTTCTTCATCCACCTTTACATAGCCGGAATCTATCACTATAGACTCTTTGGTTCCGTCGCTCTTTTCGATCTCGATGACTCCGGCATCCAGCAGCGATACCAAAGAGGCATGCTCGGGAAGAACACCGAACTCGCCTTCGGCACCCGGAAAAGTCGCGGACTTCACATCGCCGCTGAATATCGGTCCCGTTGGCGTTACGATTTCAAGTTTCATTGTATCCATATGTATCCTTTACTTAGGATAGCGTATTGCTTGACAGGCTAAACCTGTCAAGATGCTTTGGCTTTGAGCTTTTCAGCTTTCTCTTTAGCCTCTTCGATGTTTCCGACCATATAGAACGCAGCTTCCGGCAGATCGTCATACTCACCTTCGAGAAGTCCCTTGAATCCTTCGATAGTCTCTTCGAGAGTGACATATTTTCCGGGAGCTCCGGTAAATACCTCTGCAACGAAGAAAGGCTGAGAAAGGAATCTCTCGATTTTACGTGCACGCTCGACAGTCTTTTTATCCTCTTCGCTAAGCTCGTCCATACCGAGGATAGCGATAATGTCCTGAAGATCCTTGTACTTTTGAAGGACGCTCTGCACACCGCGTGCGACATTGTAGTGCTCTTCGCCGATGATTACCGGATCGAGCATTCGACTGGTCGAGTCGAGCGGATCGACCGCAGGGTAGATTCCCTTTTCGGCGATTTTACGGTTAAGAACCGTTGTAGCGTCAAGGTGCGCGAAAACCGACGCGGGTGCTGGGTCCGTAAGGTCGTCTGCCGGTACATAAACAGCCTGCACCGAAGTGATGGAACCCTTGTTCGTAGATGTAATACGCTCTTGCAGAACACCCATTTCGCGTGCAAGAGTAGGCTGATAACCGACCGCTGACGGAATACGTCCAAGAAGTGCGGACATTTCAGAACCTGCCTGCGCATATCGGAAGATATTGTCGATGAACATGAGAACGTCGAGTCCCATCTCGTCACGGAAATACTCCGCCATAGTAAGACCGGTAAGAGCGATTCTGTTACGTGCTCCCGGAGGCTCGCTCATCTGACCGTAGCAGAGTGCGACCTTATCGAGAACGTTGGACTCTTTCATTTCGTTATAGAGGTCGTTTCCTTCCCGTGTTCTTTCACCGACACCCGCAAATACCGAATATCCGCTATGTTTGAAAGCAACGTTGTGGATAAGCTCCATGATGATGACCGTCTTGCCGACGCCGGCACCGCCGAAGAGTCCGACCTTACCACCTTTGGCGTACGGTGCGAGAAGATCGACGACCTTGATACCGGTTTCGAAAATCTCCGCTTTTGTACTTTGATCTTCGAAAGAGGGAGGATCTCTGTGGATGCTCCAGTAGTTTTTGGCCTTGAGCTCTTCGCCTTCGTCGATCGTTTCACCGACAACGTTGAAGATACGACCGAGTACCTCTTCACCTACCGGCACTTTGATCGGAGCGCCTGTTGCGGTAACTTCCATACCGCGAACGAGACCTTCGCTCATATCCATAGCGATCGTTCTTACTCTGTTGTCGCCGATATGGCTGGCTACCTCGAGTACCAGTCTGTTCTCTTTACCTTCAAGTTCATATTTGACTTCGAGTGCTTCGTTGATTGCCGGCAGATAGTCTTCAAAATCTACATCTACCACCGGGCCGATGACCTGAGTGATTTTACCTGTCATTCCTTCTCCTTATTTTATTTCAGTGCTTCCATACCGCTGATTATCTCTATCAACTCGGTTGTAATTGATTCCTGGCGCGCCTTGTTGTACTGGATGGTGAGTTCGTTCACACGCTCGGATGCGTTTTTAGTCGCATTGTCCATCGCTTGCATACGGGCACTGTGTTCAGCCGCGAGAGAGTCGAGCAAACCGTAATACATACTGTACTGCACATACTTTTGCAAAAGTGTGTTGAGCAGCTCTTCGTGCCCTTCCGGTTCATACTCGATACTCGATTTGAGCTCTCTCGGCTCGACAGTCGAGATATCTACTGGCAGAAGCTGTATTACACGCTGCTCCTGCGTCAGCATATTTTTGAAACCGTTGTAGACCAGTACGACACGATCCGTTTTCGCCTCGGCGAAGTCTCGCATTGACTCCTCTATGAAGTCGGCCGCTTTCTTGTAGTCCGGTGAAGCGCTAAGGCCGATGACTTCGTCTTTCATTTCGATGCCGTTGTACTTCAGGAAGTCGATAGCCTTTCTGCCGACGACCCTGAGTCTCACCGCAACCTTTTTCTCTTTGTATTCACGTATCAAAGCGAGCGTAGTCTTCAGTGTAGAGACGTTGAAACCACCGCAAAGACCTTTGTCGGCAGTGACACAGACGATATCTACCGTGGATACGGGAAGATCGGCCTGCACAAATCTGCTTTCGCTGCCGCCGACTTTGTTCTGGTTGATCTCATAGGCGATTTCACTGACAAGCTCGTCGAGCTTCTGCGCATATACTCGTGAACGTTTGGCAAGCTCTTCCGCCCGCTTCAGTTTTGCCTGTGAAACAAGCTTCATCGCCCTTGTTGTCTTCTGCGTCCCTTTGACACTGGCTATCTGAAGCTTGATCTCTTTTAAGTTTGCCATGGTTGATCCTTAACCCTTATACGCTGAATGAAGTTTTGAATTCTTCCAGCGCCTTCTTCATGAGCTCTTCGACCTCGTCGTCTATCTTCTTCTTCTCTCTGATCTGAGCAAGAACGTCGGGATGGTTCGCCTCTACGAAAGGATATAGCTCCGCTTCGAATTTGGTAACCGCATCGACCGGAATATCATCGAGATAACCGTTTGCACCGGCATAAATTATCAGTACCTGCTTCTCGATAGGCAGAGGAGAGTATGGAGGCTGCTTCAGTACCTCGACCATTCTCGCACCGCGCTCGAGCTGAGCTCTCGTAGCTTCGTCGAGGTCGCTGGCAAACTGTGCGAAAGCCTCGAGTTCCCTGTACTGTGCAAGATCGAGTCGAAGAGTTCCTGATACCTGCTTGGTCGCCTTGATCTGTGCGGCACCACCGACCCTCGAAACGGATATACCAACGTTGATCGCCGGGCGTATACCGGAGTTGAAGAGGTTGGTTTCAAGGAAAATCTGACCGTCGGTAATGGAGATTACGTTGGTCGGAATATACGCGGACACGTCTCCTGCCTGAGTCTCGATGATAGGTAGAGCCGTAAGAGACCCTGCGCCGAGCTCGTCGTTGAGTTTTGCGGCACGCTCGAGGAGACGGGAGTGCAGATAGAAGACATCTCCGGGGAACGCTTCACGACCCGGAGGACGTCGAAGGATCAATGACATTTCGCGATAAGCGACGGCATGTTTGCTCAGATCATCGTAAATGATGAGTGCATGCTGGCCGTTGTCTCTAAAATATTCACCCATGGTGACACCCGCATATGGTGCGAGGAACTGGAGAGCCGCAGACTCGGAAGCGCCTGCATTCACGACGATAGTGTACTCCATGGCGCCGTGCTCTTCGAGCTTTCTGACTATGGATGCTACCGTAGACTGCTTCTGTCCGACCGCAACATAGATACATGTGACGCCCTGGCCCTTCTGGTTGATGATGGCGTCGATGGCCACAGTCGTCTTACCGGTCTGGCGGTCACCGATGATAAGTTCGCGCTGTCCGCGGCCGATCGGAACGAGAGCGTCGATAGCCTTGATACCGGTCTGAAGCGGCTCGTGTACCGATTTTCTCGCCATGATTCCAGGCGCCTTCTCTTCTACGAAGCGATACTCTTTCGCCTCGATCGGACCTTTTCCGTCGATCGGTTCACCGAGCGCGTTTACGACTCGTCCCACGATCTCCTGTCCGACCGGTACCTTCAGAAGCTCTCCGAGACGTTTTACGCTCATTCCTTCCCTGATACCGAGTCCTTTTCCGAGTATAACGACACCTACACTCGCCTCTTCGAGGTTGAGTACGATACCTCTTTCGCCGTTTTCAAACTCGACCATCTCCCCGGCCATTACATTGTTCAGGCCGAACACCTGTGCGATTCCGTCAGCTATACTGACAACCTTGCCGGTCTCATCGATATCGACGCTCAACTCAAAATTCTCGATACGCTCTTTTATGATCGAGCTGATTTCATCTGCTTGAAGTTTAGACACTGCCGATTCTCCTTTCTGTTTTTACAAAGCTTTTAAAATGTGGTTTATCATATCCGAAGCGATGCGCTCTTTCGAAAAGCTCGCTTCGAGCCCCAGATCCTCTATCACTACCTTTATCCCGTCGCTCTTGCTCTTTACAGAGCGAAGCACTACTGTGGCGTCAACATATTTCGAGAGGGAACTCTCCAGCTCGCTTATCAACTTCTTGTCGAGCTTTACACTGCTCTCTACTACGCCTTCATAGCGATTGGCACGCCTTTGCAGCTCTTTTTGGAGCTGACGTACTATCTCCGGGATCAGGCCGAGTCTTCCGTGTTCACCCAGAACCTTGATGAAGTTGACGATCTTGCGATCGCACTTCTGACCCGCCACGGCCAGTACAAGCTCCTCTTTCTGGCTCTTTTTGACTTCCGGAGAGATCATGACCTGCGCAAACTTCTCCTCTTCGAAAGCTTTAGATATCTTTTCGAGAGTTTTCGTTGCCGCAGAAACCTTTTTGTCACCTACCGCTTCTACCAGCGCCTTGACATAGCGCTTGGCTATCAACATATCCATATCAGGCCACCTTCTTCATGATAAGGTTAACAAACTTCTTCTCGTCCATACCGACGGCATCGCCTTTGAAGAGTTCGGTCAGTACCTCGGATACGGTTCTTCTTACAAGCTGGCGCTTCTCGACCTCCATCTTTTCGATCTGGAGTTTTTCCATGTTTTCGAGCTCTACACGAAGCTGCTCGTCAAGCTTTTTGGCAAGCAGCTGAGACTCCTTCTTCGCCGCCTCTATAATCTCTTCGGCGGTAACCTGTGCCGCTTCATACTCCGCCAGCGCCTCCTCTTTGGCCTTTTTGGTGGCCTTCAACCTGTTTTGAACCTCTTCGAGCCGTGTAGCGATTTCGGCCGTTCTTCCCTTGAAGAAGTTTTTGATCGGTTCGGCCACAAAGTAGTAGAGTATAGCGACGAAGATTATGAAGTTGACAAGACGGGGGACAAAATCTGTACCTCCGCTTGAAACTTCGGCTTCCGATGCAAACAGCACTACAGGAAGAAGAAGTGCCGCCGCAAACAATGATTTTCGCACGTTATCTCCTTTTAAATTTGACTGAACTTGGCTTTCAAGGACTCTCTGAAAAGAGGTATCTGGGAGAGAAGTTCGCTCTTTAACTGCTCCTCCTCTTTTTTAAGCTCCTCCAAAAACACCTGATACTTTTTCTCGAGCTCCTCTTTTTTCGCCTCAATCTTGCTCACGGCAAGAAGCTTGGACTCTTCGATGGTTTTGGCTCGCATCGCAGCGGCTTCGTTTTTAGCCTCCGTCAGGATCGCTTCGGTTTTGGCTTTCAACTCCTCGACGTCAGAATCTGTCGCGCTGACGTTTTCGAGATCCTTGCGGATGCTCCTGTCACGCTCTTCTATAAATGCCAACAGAGGTTGATAAAGCCAGCTGTTGAGCAGTATGAGAAGCACAAGAAAGACCACTGCAACTACC
>JAMONQ010000089.1 GCA_027065635.1 Campylobacterales bacterium
TTTCAGCCGCTCCTCCAGCCCTTTTCTGCACTCGTGTATGAAGAGCGCTTCGTCGTTGGCGAAACTGTTTTCGGTTTCGGGCTCGGGAACTTCCAGCCCCACGTCTGCCGCATACTCGCGGGCGAATTTGAAATTCGGAGGGGTGGGATTGCCCAGGTCCAGTTCGAGGGAGCACTTCTGAGCGATCTCCTGGGTATGCTCCAGCGCTTCGGGGATATCGGCATAAAGCGCCGCCATCTCTTCGGGAGATTTCAGATAGAACTCGTGCACAGAGTGTCTGAGCCTGTCCGGATCGTCGTAGAGTTTGTTCATCGCGATGCACATAAACGCTTCATGCGCCTCCGCATCGTCGGGATAGAGGTAGTGGGTATCGTTGGTGGCGACGATCTTGATGCCGGTCTCCATGCTCAGCCTGATGACCTGTTCATCTATGAAGTGCTGATCTCCTATCCCGTGTCGCATCAGTTCGAGATAGAAATCCTCACCGAAAATCTCTTTGTACTCCAGGGCCACCTCTTTCGCTCTTTCATACCCCTTCGCACCGAATTTTACATTTCGTTCACTCAGATTCATATGCCAGTTGACTTCGCCCTGAAGGCAGGCCGAAGAGCAGATCAGCCCTTCGCTGTGCTCTTTGAGCAGTTTTTTGTTGATTCTTGGATAGTAGTAAAAGCCGTTGATGTAAGCCTGCGAACTCAGATACATCAGGTTCTTGTATCCTGTCTCGTTTTTGGCGTAGAGGCAGAGGTGAAAGCGCTGACGGGTGCTCTTGTCGCCGAGCTCCTCCTGGTTGTGCAGGTAGGCTTCCATCCCGATGATCGGTTTGATCCCCTCTTTTTTCATCTGCTGATAGAAATCGATGGCGCCGAACATATTTCCGTGGTCCGTAATGGCTACCGAGTCCATGCCCAGCTCTTTCAGCCGTCCGGCAAGTTTCGATATCTTGTTGGCCCCGTCGAGCAGAGAGTATTCGGTATGCAGATGCAGATGGGTAAACCCCGGTTTCATTGTCGCTCCTTCGACCGGATATTCCGGCAAACTTCGCTCTATTAACATCGATTTTGCAAGTCTACTCTACATCCAGTTAGAAAGCGATAAATCGGTAAAAAACCTCTCAACAAAGGGAAAAACTTAAGGAAACGGCCGATTTGTCCGATTTAACTACAAGTGCCTTTGGAAGCGAAAGGATTGGAATGATCAATACTATACTTTTTGTTGCCGTAATCGTTTTGATGTTGGTACTTCTTGCACTCTTTGTAGTGATATTGATGGAGTACCGGGCAAAAAAATCGTATGACCACTATGTCATGCAGAGCGAAGCAGATGCAGACGCCTCCGGGCGGCCCTCGGATCATAGCGTACCGGAAGAGACGAAACGGACCATTCCCAATCCGAACCACAAAGAAAACGAGAAGGCGCAAAGCGGTGGTGAGGCGGCGGAAGAAAACAGAGCGCTTTTACAGGAAAACGGCGTCGACGAACAGCCCGACACCGAACCGCTTTTCAAACAGTTCCCCCCGCAGGAGGAGCCAAAGCGCACAGAGTCCGGCAAAGCCGACGGGATCCGAAACAGGGTGTACGAACCTTTCACCCACAGCCGGCTTGTGGAGAGTATGGGCCTGAGCCCGGAAGAGGCGGATGAGTTCGTTCTCGAGCTGATCCACCAGCTCGAAGGGGCCATCGAAGAGCTGGATGAGAAGATCAAAGAGAGAGATTTCGAGGAGATAGAGCACATCACGCACGGACTCAAAGGGGCCGCTTTGAACATCGGCTCTGGCGGTGTGGCGGATATTTTGGTAGACTACAATACTCAGATGAAACACGAAAGGGACATTGAGACGGCTTTGGCGTACCAGGATCTTCTAAGGCATGCCGTAAGCGATCTCAAAATTGAATATTCACAGGTAGCGTAGATGCAAAAAAATATCCTTCTTATAGGATTTATGGGGGTAGGAAAAGGTGCTCTCGCCAGAGAGCTCGTAAGATGCGACAAGAGTCTGTACGCACTGGATACGGACGACATGATCGAAAGCATGACCAATACACGCATAAAAAAAATTTTCGCGACAGCCGGAGAAGCCGCTTTTAGAGCCCTGGAGCAGAAGACCGCCGACTGGCTGGCGAAAAATGTCACCAATGCCGTCATCTCCACCGGCGGCGGTTTCTACAAAGTAAACAACATAAAGAATATCGGAACGGTCGTCTACCTCAAGGCTGACTTTTCATGGATTTTAAACAGAATCATGAGTGCACCCAATGCCAAAAAGAAGCTGAAAAAAAGGCCGCTCTTCCAGGATATCGAGAAAGCGAAAAAACTTTTCGAAGAAC
>JAMONQ010000090.1 GCA_027065635.1 Campylobacterales bacterium
TAGGCACCTCTTGTTCCGGTCACTTTCAGAAAAATATTGACTTTTGCCGGTGCGTTTCGCTTCATGATCTGGAGAGCTTCTCCTTGAGGCTTTCAAGCAGTTGCGTAGGGGGTTCCTTCGAGGCTTTTTTGTTCTCTTCGCTCACCGCCAAAAAGAGCTCTTCTCTCAATATTGTTATATCGTCTGGAGCTTCTATTCCGATACGAACGCCGTGCGTATCGCAAGAGATTATCTTTATTTTTATATCCTCCCCGATACGTATGGCTTCATCTTTTTTCCGTGTCAGTACGAGCATAGTTCCACCTTGTTTAGCAGATAGGCAACCCGGTCGCCGTCATCTATCTCTATAATAGCAAAATATTTGTCGAAAACGGTGTAGTAGATACCTGGTCTTTCGTTTTCGAAGTCTGATCTATAAACTTTTTTTCCCAGAAGGAGATTTTTTGGATCTCCCGTATAGCGGTTTGGAGGCGGTTTTAGATAGCTCAGCGGATCGAGAGCCTTTTCGTGCTCATATATGAACTTTCCTTCACTGATACGCTCCAGATAGCTTAACGCGCCGCTGCAACCGAGTCTCTGTGCGATGGCGAGTCCCAAAGAGCGTATGTATGTCCCCTCGCTCACATCCGCTTCGAAGGTTATGAATGGGTGCCGATAGTGCAGCAGGCGTATTGAGTGGACTGTCGAACTGGTCTGCTCGAGTTTGACGTCTTCGCCGGAGCGTGCCAGCCGGTAGGCTCTTTTGCCGTCTATTCTCTTTGCGCTGAATTTGGGCGGAGTGTAGCGAAACTCACCTTCGAACGACTCCACCGCTTCCGCTACTCTCTCTTTTTCAATCGGCTCGATGTTTTCGATCTTTCGTATCGATTCGATATCCAGTGTATCGCTATGTGTGCCGAGCCATAGTGTAGCTCTGTATCTCTTGGGACTCTTTTTCAAAAAGCGAAACAGTCTGGTATACTGCCCGAAAGCGATAATGAGCACTCCGCAGGCGAACGGATCGAGTGTGCCTGAAAATCCGGCTTTTTTTACGCCGTAGCGCCGCTTTATTTTCGAGAGCATGGAGTTGGAGCCTACGAACATAGGTTTCTTTGCGACGAAAAGGCGATTGGTGCAGGCCATAACGCTATCCTCTTCTATTCTCTTGCAAGCGCTTCAAGGCTAAACTCTCTCTACGAAAGATGAGAGAATCTCTCTTCGATCTCCACCGAAATTTATCTGGAGCTTGAAGTCCCTTCCGGCTCTTGTTACACCAAGCACCCTTCCTATTCCGAAAAGTTTGTGTTTTACCAGGTCGCCCTTTTTGTAGCTGACAGATTTTTCTATGACCAGCGAGCCTTCCAGAAGGCCCGATTCGGTGAGGAAGCGGCTCTTTTCGAGCTGCTTTCTGCGCCCCTTGTGAAAGCGGCTCTGGACGGTGGATAGTGTGAGGCTCTCCTTGGCCCTTGTGATTGCTACATATCCGAGCCTGCGCTCCTCTTCTATATCGCAACCGTCGCCAAGAAGCGGAAAAAACTCCTCCTCCATACCTATTACGAAAAGATGGGAAAACTCCAGCCCTTTTGAAGCGTGTACACTCATGATCGAAATCTGCTCCCCCTTGATCTGATCCTGTTCGCTCTGAAGGGAGATTTCATTCAAAAAGGCATCAAGACTCATATCCGGATTCTTTTTTATCATGTCGCGAAAGAGGCCGTAAAACTCGTCGAGGTTCAAAACGCGCTCCATTCCGTCCGGCATGGCGGCATAATACTCTTTCAGGCCGATGGTAGGATCGAGCATCTCGATAAACTCCATGGTCGAGCGTTCGAGAGTCTCTTGAAGTATTTCGAGATCGTTTATGAAACGGTTGATGGAAGCGTACGCTTTTTTGCTAAGAAGCTGCGAGAGTTCCGATTTTGGCGTTTCGGCGAGAAACTGGCAGAGCGATTGACGCTTCTGGTATGCCGCTTTTTCTATTTTGTCTATCGTAGCCTTGCCTATACCCCGCTTGGGACGGTTGATTACCCTTTTGAAACTGAAGTCGTCGTGACTGTTGGCGATAATTCTAAGATAGCTGATCGCATCTTTTATCTCCGCCCGTTCGTAAAAGCGTACACCGCCTACGAGCTGGTAGGCGATTCCGGCGCGGTTCAGTCCCTCTTCCAAAGATCTCGACAAAGCGTTGATCCTGTAAAGCACAGCGATCTCTCCGGCCGGTACGCCGCTTTGTATGAGCTCTTTTACCGCACGGGCTATCTTGTCCGACTCTTCATTTTCGTCATAGCTTTGAAAGAGTGTGATGGGTTTTCCTTTGCCTTTCGTGCTTTTGAGCTTTTTACCAAGGCGACCTCTGTTGTGCTGTATAAGCAGGTTCGCCGCTGTCAGGATCTCCTCTGTGGAGCGGTAGTTCTCTTCGAGTTTGACCACCTTCGTGCCGGCGAACATGTTGGAAAACTCCAGTATGTTCTTTATATTGGCTCCCCGCCACCCGTAGATACTCTGGTCGTCGTCACCCACTACGCACAGGTTGTTGTGGGAGTGGCATAGCTTTTTGAGCAGCTGCAGCTGCAGTTCGTTGGTATCCTGATACTCGTCTACCATTATGTAGCGGTAGCGATCGCTAAGACTCTCCCTGATATCTTCGTTTTCTTCCAATATTCTATATGTAAGCATCAAAAGATCGTCGAAATCTACCAGGTTGTTCTCAACCAGATACTCCTGGTATGTCTTGTATATCGCGGAGATCTTTTTATAGTTTGGGTGCTCCGCCTGCTCTACGGCCTGAACGGGGTCTATCAAGGAGTTTTTGTAGCGTGAAATTTCGCTTGCCACCAGAGGAGTCGGCAGCTCTTTGCTGATCTGCTTGACTATTCTCTTTTTGTCGTCCGTATCTATAACTATGAAGTCGTTTTTGCGTCCCAGTCTTTCGATGTTGAACTTTAAAAAGAGCAGACCGAACTTGTGAAAAGTACACAGTAGCGGCGGGTATACCGGGCTGTCGATCATGGAAAGAGCGCGCTCTCTCATCTGCGAAGCGGCCTTGTTGGTGAATGTGAGCGTGAGAGTGTTCGCCGGGTCTATTCCAAGCGAGAGAAGATATGCCAGACGGGAAGTGATGGTTTTTGTCTTTCCGCTGCCGGCACCTGCGAGAATCAGCATCGGCCCGTCGATATGGCATGCCGCTTCGCGCTGCTGAGGGTTCAGTTCTTCGAGTATCTTGTCCATACGTTCGCTATCTTTTCCAAATTGAACTTCCGTCAATACCGAAGCAGCGGTGGCCCGGTTATTGAAAGCTCTCTAATTTAATTGAGTATACCAAAAAAAATTTAATATTCAGGTTAGTTTCGCGCTACCTTTTCGAAGCGTGGAAAATGATTTGAAAGGAAAAATTGACGAATAATAAAAAATTATTGCTTTTGAAAAATTTATTTGGTAGAATAACAAATAAAAATATTAAGGGCAGATTATGTTGAAAGATTTTGCTAAACTGGAAACCTTTTTGACAGTCATCAGAGAGCACAGTTTTTCCAAAGCTTCGGCCAAACTCGGAATTTCGCAGCCGGCGGTAACGCAGCAGATCAAGTTTATAGAGAAGTATCTCGACTGCAAGGTTATAGAGCGAAAGAAAAACGGTGTCATTCTGACGAAAGAGGGTGAAGATCTCTACCGTATAGCGCTTAGACTTGAGAAGTGTATCAACAGCGCAGAAAGAGACCTGATCAAGATCATAAACAAAGAGATCACTTTCAGAATCGGCGCCTCGTTTACGATCGGAAACTTCGTTATCCCGGGCAAATGTCTAAACAATATAAAAGAGGTTATCCATAACGACGTTCAGGTAAAAGTGGAACTCTCGGCGCAGGTTATAGACGACATAATAAACAAAAAGATAGATCTCGGTCTGATAGAGTCGCCTGTTTTCAAAGAGGATGTGATCTACAGGGAGTGGCTCGATGACGAACTGGTGATATTCAGCAACAGACCTCTTCCCAGATACCTGAAACCGGACGATCTGAGGGGTTTCCGCTGGATATGCAGAAACGAATCCTCACATACAAGAAAACTGGTCAAGGAGGTTTTCGAGGATATAGGGTTTGACTGCAACAATCTCGACGTTCTGTATGAAGTAGACAGCACATCGACGCTGAAGGCCTCCATTTTGAAAGCGGACAAGGATGAGAGTAATCCTCCCGTAGTATCGGTCATTTCGCATGCTGCGATTGCGGACGAAGTTGAAAGCGGAATGCTTTACGAAGCCAAGATCAGAGGCTACCGTATCAAGAGAAAGCTATATATAGCCTATTCGAAAGAGCGAAAGCATGACGCCTTCATAGAAAATGTCGTAGGGTATCTTCAGCAGGCTAAATGCTAATCCTCTCCATCGGGGCTCTCTTTTTTGGAGCCCTCTTTTAGGAATCTTCTGTTTTCCGGGTTGCTAAGAAGCGCTTCGAGAGAGCTTTTGACACCGCTCTTTTCATTTTGGTCGAACTCCTCTTTATGGGGAATCGCCATGTTTACAAGAAGAGGTGTATCCTCGACAATGATCTGCATTACGGCGAGAATCGGCATCGAGACCAGGCTGCCGAAATTTTGCGGACCGAAACCGGCTTCGAAATAGATACGGTGTCCATCTGTTTCGAAACTGTCGAACGTATACCCGGCGATTGCAAATAGCGTCACATTTTGCAGTTGCGAGGAGAGTTCCGGCGGAAGCGGAGGGTCGAAATCCACATACTCTATATTGCAAAGCAGTCCGAAAGGGATGCCGTTTTCCAAAAGCAACTCTAACATCTCGTTGATGGATCTTTCCATCAGACTCTGAAATTTTGGATCCTTAATGAGATCGATGACCATACTTCTCTCTTTGTGCACTTGTCAAAATTCGAATCAATCAGTGATTATACCATTTTCTACCGGTGAAAAACCGATCATGGCATTCATGAGCGCGAATCTTTCGAAACTCTCTATCTCGTTTACCCCGATATCCCTCGGTACCAAAAAGCCGCTTCTTATCAGCCTTTCGCGGGTTGTGCCGCGCAGAAGCGGGGTTTTGGGTGTCAGCCACTTTCGGCCGTCGTAGAAGGCGATATTGGCTATTGAGGTATCCGTGACGAGTCCGTCGCGAATGATTAGAATGTCGTCGGCGTCGCCGCGGGTTTGAAATAACTCCTCTATCGCCTCCCTATCGGTGTACTTGTGTGCATACTCTATGGATGAGGAGACTTTTTTCAGCTTTTTTATACATCTTCGCTTGTAGGGAGTATAGCTTATTTGCGTTATTTGGCTTCCGTATTCGATGCGGCATTTAAGTATGCAGGAGCCTGAAGGGGGTTTTATGACACTGCCAAGATCCACTCTGCCCGCCTCCTCTCCAAAGAGTGCGGCTCTGCTGGCATCGAAGCGGGCCTGATGGTAGGAGAGATGCTGGATGGATCCGTTTTGTATACATATCGTTTCAAAGAGCATGTCAGCCCTCCTTTTTATTGTCGAGACCTTTTGGGGAACCCTCTATATTCGCAGTTTTAGATCTCTTCGCTGAATAGTTCCGTACTCAAGTACCTCTCTCCGGTATCGCACAGAACCGTCACTATGGTTTTACCTCTGTTTTCCGGTCTGGAGGCTATCTTTACGGCAGCGTCTATATTGGCTCCGGAGGAGATGCCGACCAGTATTCCCTCCTCTTTGGCTATACGCCTGCTCATCGCAAACGCCTCTTCGTTCGAAACCTTTATAACCTCTTCGTAAACATCCGTATCGAGAACTTTCGGAACGAAACCGGCGCCTATCCCCTGGATTTTGTGAGGTCCTGGCCTGCCCCCGGAGAGAACCGCGGAAGTGACCGGCTCTACCGCATATACCTTAACCGAAGGCAGTCTCTCTTTCAAAACCTCTCCGACACCGGTTACGGTGCCGCCTGTTCCGACTGCGGCTATAAATATATCGATCCTGCCTTCCGTATCCCGCAGGATCTCTTCAGCTGTGGTTTTGCGGTGAATCTCCGGGTTGTCCGGATTTTCGAACTGTTGGAGAATCATGGAGTTTTTGATCTCTTTTTTCAGTTCGAAAGCCCGATCGATGGCTCCTTGCATACCCTCTGCCGCGGGTGTGAGCTCCAGTTGGGCCCCAAGAGCTTTTAAAAGCTTCCTGCGCTCTATGCTCATAGACTCTGGCATGGTAAGAATGAGGCGTATACCTTTCGCCGCGCAGACGCTTGCAAGGGCTATGCCCGTATTGCCGCTTGTCGGCTCTATCACTGTACTGCTTTCATCTATGAGCCCGCGCTCCAGTGCACGCTCTATCATGTTTTTGCCTATTCTGTCCTTTACCGAGCCTCCCGGATTCATAAATTCGCATTTGCCGAGTATCGTACATCCGGTATCCTTCGATGGACCTCTAAGCAGTACCAGCGGGGTGTTGCCTATCAGCTCCGTAACATCTTTTGCAATCTTCATATCCCAAGACTCCTTGATTGAAATCACTGCTCCCCTGAGAGGATAGAGAATCTATTGAATAGATAGTAGCATAAGAGATAATAAAATCGAATTATTCAGGATAGATTTCGCTCAACGCGGGCGGATAATGTCTGTGACGGGACCGTTTGTAGAGTGATATATGGTCGTACCGTGGCGATTTGCCTGCATCTGGAGGATCAGACGTTGAAGA
The DNA here is from genome assembly GCA_027065635.1 of Campylobacterales bacterium. Classification (GTDB taxonomy): domain Bacteria; phylum Campylobacterota; class Campylobacteria; order Campylobacterales; family Hydrogenimonadaceae; genus Hydrogenimonas. The sequence goes on from JAMONQ010000090.1 coordinate 6,646, forward strand.
TCCGGCTCTATCGATGGAAGGAACCAGGCATTGTTGCTTATAGCCGCCATATATTCGGGCTCGCCTTCATAGAGTCTGTCTGTAGTCGCTTCATAGCATATCGCATTTCGCCACGTCACTCCCGCCATCTGAAAGTCGCTCGGCTCCTTCGCCGTCTCATAATCACTCGCGCCACCGAAGAATATCTCGTTGATCCATTTTCCTATCCACGAAGGAAGCGGCACCTCTTCGCCAAACGGAACCAAAACCACCTTGTGCATCACCTTCAGGTCTCCGTCATGAAAAAAGTATGTCGAGTTGTACGACTTTCCGTTCTCTTCATAGAGTGCTCCCGTCACTATATCTATCTCTTCGCTCATTGATATGATTCTTTCGAGAAGATCGATCTCTGTATTGAGGTAGAGCGGAAATGCACTCTCCGGTAGAATTACCGCTTTGTATCCTTCCCGTTCGGCCTCTTTTATCGATGCGAGATTGCTCTGGATTATTAGATTCAGGTAGCGCGGGTCCCATTTGTCGCGCTGGTCCAGATTTGTCTGTACAAGTTTTACCGGAAGATCCTTCTGTGCGGTGTGGTGCGGAAAATGTAGAGCGCATAGCATGGCGACCGGCATGAGCCATCGCCATCGTCTCTTGACGATGAGAAAGAGTGCAAGGAGTGCAAGGATCAGCCACAACTGCCAAAGAGAGTCGCCAAAGATCGATCCGGTGAACATGAGCGCCGGCCTGAACCAATCGAACCCCATCGGATGGAGCCACTCGAGTGTACCGAGTGCAAGCGCTCTGGCAGCGGGATGGGAAAGAAGACCTATCGCCCAGAAGATAAGGCCGTATGTCAGCGCAACGGCGACCGTGACAAAGGGAATCATCCAGGCCAGATCGTAGTAGCGGAAACTAAGACCTATCCACCAGAACCAGAAAAGGCCGGTAAAAAAGCCGCTCCAAAAAAGTGCCGGTCTCGGAAGAGTGAGCCAGAAAAAGAGAGCGAGAACTCCAAGAAGAGCCTGAAGCCATGGAAAAAGAAGGCCGAAATGAAACATATAGATGAACATGGAGGCACAAAGTGCGCAAAGAAAGCCTAAACTTAGAGAAGGAGTGTTAAAATAGCGCATCGAAATTTTCATACATAAGGATAAGAGATGAATGGTGCCGAGCAGGGGAATATATTAGCTTCATTGTTTCCGCTTCTGATTTTGTTCGCGATCTTCTACTTTCTGGTGATTCGCCCGCAGCAAAAGCAGGCAAAACAGCACAAAGAGATGGTCGCTTCACTGAAAAAAGGCGACAAGATCGTTACTACCGGCGGATTGATAGCCGAAGTGATCAAGCCCGAAGAGGATTTTATCAAAATCAAGCTTAACGACGAAACGATCGTCAAGCTGGTACCAGACTACGTAGCCAGAAAGATAGAGGATGAAGCTTAACTACCGGGTACTGATCTTCCTGGCCGCCGCCATCTTCGGTATAGCGCTCTCCATGCCTTCGCTTCTACAGACGGAGAAGGGCTCCAAAATAACGCTTGGGCTCGATCTTCAAGGAGGCCTGCATATGCTTCTGGGTGTCGATACGGACGAAGCGATCCGGTCGAAAATAAAGTCGCTCGCGTCGGCTGTGAAGTATGCCGCTGAAGACGAAGAGCTGATAATAGACGGCTTCAAGGTCAAAAACGGCAAGGTGGAGTTCGAGCTGCTCGACAGGGACGATGTGCCGAAGATGGATGCGATACTCGACAAGATCGAAGGGATAGCCGTAGAGAAAAACGGACTCAAATATACGGTTTCGCTTACGCCGGCCGAGAAGGAGTCGATCAAGAAGTATGCGATTACCCAGGCAGTCGATACGATCAGGAACCGGCTCGATCAGTTCGGTCTTGCGGAGCCGACGGTAGCGAAGCAGGGCAAGGATAAGATACTGGTGGAAGTGCCCGGTGTCAAAACGCCCGAACAGGAGCAGCGTATTCGCGAGCTCATCGCCAAAGCGGCCCATTTGCAGCTCATGGCGATAGATGAAGAGCGTGCGGCGAATGTCGAAAACATGACGCCTGCCGAGGCCGCCAGGTATGGTGACGTAATCTTGCAGGGTGCCCAGGACGGCCGGAAGTATCTCGTCAAAGAGATTCCGATTCTCGACGGCTCGATGCTGACCGATGCGAGGGTCGCGTTCGATCAGAGCAACCAGCCTGTCATCAACTTCTCTCTCAACTCCCAGGGTGCAAAGATATTCGGTGACTTCACCGGCAAGAATGTAGGCAAGCGCCTTGCCGTCGTTCTGGACAACAAGGTCTACAGCGCGCCGGTGATTCGAGAACGTATCGGGGGAGGCAGCGGACAGATCTCCGGCGGTTTCAGCGTCAAGGAGGCTCACGACGTGGCGATCGCGCTACGAAGCGGCGCACTGCTGGCTCCGGTCTTCATGGAGGAGAAGCGAAGCGTTGGGCCGAGCCTCGGTGCCGACAGCATCAAGGCTTCGATGATAGCTCTGATCACAGGATTCATAGCCGTGGTGATCTTTATGGTCTTCTATTACGGGATCGCAGGGATAGTCGCCGATATCGCACTTATAGTCAATCTCTTTTTGATACTCGCGATCATGGCGCTTTTCGGCGCGACACTGACTCTGCCAGGTATGGCGGGAATTGTATTGACGGTGGGTATGGCGGTAGATGCCAATGTCATAATCAACGAACGTATAAGAGAGCTTCTGTATGAAGGCAAGAGTATTACCAAAGCTATCGAGCAGGGGTATGCAAACGCCTTCAGTGCGATTTTGGACGCCAATATCACGACTCTTATCGCAGCAGTGGTGCTATACGCCTACGGTACAGGACCCATAAAGGGATTCGCGATCACTATGAGTATAGGTATTTTGGCATCTATGCTGACGGCGATCCTTGGAACCCACGGTATCTGGCAAATGCTCGAATCCAGAGTATCGAAAAAGAGACTGAATATCTGGTTCGGTATCAAGACTCCGGAGGTTGCGAAATGATACTTCGAGAGCTTATCGCCGGATACCCGGATTTCACGGTCATAGAGGCTATGCCTTTGCGCCGTTTCCCAACCGCGGAGCGAGCCGCACCAGTGCGGCGGGCCCGCTGGGAGAAGCGTTTAGTGAATGCGAACTGCTTCGCATTCATAGCTTCGCACGACGATCGTGCTGTGCCGTCGGCGCCACGACATGTCCGGACAAGCGAACACAGCGTTAGCGTAGCCGGTGGGGCTTTGCCGCAACGGCGTTTCCCAACCGCGGAGCGAGCCGCACCAGTGCGGCGGGCCCGCTGCCGAAGCGAACACAGCGTTAGCGTAGCCGGTGGGGCTTTGCCGCAACGGCGTTTCCCAATAATGGAGGGAGTCTAATGGAACTGTTCAAATACAAAAAACCGATCCCCCTGATGGCCAAATCGAAGATCTTTTTTACGATCTCGGTAATAGCCGTTTTGGCATCATACGTACTGATCTTCACCAAGGGCTTCAATCTCGGTATCGATTTTGCCGGAGGTACGGTGGTTCAGGTGAAATACGAGGGGGAGGCTCCCATCAAGAAAGTGCGCGAAGCCATACGCTCCTCCAAAATATTCGAAGGTGCGTCGGTCAACTATTTCGGCAGCAAGGACGAGATCGTCATAAAAGTGCGCACCAGCAGTAAAAAACTCGGTACAGATATAGGTGACGAGGCGCGTAAACTTCTGGAAAAGACAGGCAAGTTCGAAGTCAGACGCGTAGATATGGTCGGTCCGAAGGTCGGGAGCGAGCTTCGTGAAAAGGGTATCATGGCCCTTGTCCTGGCAATCGCCGGTATCCTGATATATGTCTCTTTCAGATTCGAGTGGCGTTTTGCTATAGCATCGGTAGTGGCGCTGATACACGATGTATCGATAGCCATGGGTGCCATCGTCCTTTTCAACATAGAGGTCAATCTCGATATTCTGGCGGCACTTTTGACTATCCTCGGTTATTCGCTGAATGATACGATTATCGTTTTCGACCGGATCAGGGAGGGGCTTGTGACTGTGCGAAGTTCCAAGCTTGCGGATGTTATCGACGAGTCGGTTACACGTACGCTTTCACGTACGACACTCACATCATTGACCACCTTTTTCGTCGTCTTGACACTCTTTTTGATGGGCGGTGAGATTATCAACGGATTCAGCTTTACGCTGCTTGTCGGTATAGTGGTGGGTACATACAGCTCGATATTCATCGCGTCGCCACTGCTTATGATCATGAAGTTCAATGTAGAGAACTACCGGAAAAAGCTTGCGGAGAAGAAGCGCAAAGAGGAGGAGAAGGCCAGATTGCGCGCTATGTATGAGCAAGGTACTGTATAAAACAGCGGGTATCGGCGAAACACCTCTTTGCGCCGATGCCGACAAACCTCTATCTATCCCAAAATATTGCGAGAAGTTCAAATGAAATACAATCCTCATCAAATCGAGAAAAAGTGGCAGAAGTTCTGGGAGGAAAACTGCAGTTTCGAGCCTGCCGACGATAAAAGCGCTCCGAAGAAGTATGTTCTTAGTATGTTTCCGTATCCAAGCGGCAGGATCCATATGGGGCATGTAAGAAACTATGCGATAGGCGATGCCATAGCGAGATACTGGCGCAAAAACGGCCATAACGTGCTCCATCCGATAGGGTGGGACGCTTTCGGTATGCCGGCTGAGAATGCAGCTATTAAAAACGGGGTTCATCCGAAGAAGTGGACCTATGAAAATATCGCATATATGAGAAAGGAGTTGGCGGCGCTTGGACTCTCTTTCTCGAAAGATCGTGAATTCGCCACATGCGATCCTCTCTATACAAAATATGAACAGGCGTTCTTTATCGATATGTGGGAGAGGGGTCTGGTATACAGAAAGAAGGGTTATCTGAACTGGTGCCCACACGACCAGACGGTTTTGGCGAACGAGCAGGTAATAGACGGCTGCTGTTGGCGCTGCGACACTCCAATCGTGCAGAAGGAGATGTACCAGTACTACATAAAGATTACAGAGTATGCGGACGAACTGCTCGAAGATCTTGGCAGGCTCGAGGAGGGATGGCCCGCACAGGTTATCGCTATGCAGCGCAACTGGATAGGCAAAAGCGTGGGGCTCGAGTTCTCCTTTAGGCTGGATAAGCAGAGCGCCAGAATGTGCGGCATAGAGAGCTTTGAAGTCTTTACGACACGGCCGGATACGATTTGCGGTGTAAGCTATGCGGCGGTGGCTCCCGAACACCCGATCGCCAAAGCGGCTATCGAAAGAGGCGTTGTAGACAGTGCCGCTGCCGAGAAGATCGCACAGATGCAAAGGATGCCGGTACGTGAACGCAATATGGCCGAAAAAGAGGGAGTACCGCTGGGACTTTACGCCGTCCATCCGGTCACGGGCGAGAGGGTGCCGGTGTGGGTGGCGAATTTCGTTTTGATGGAGTACGGCAGCGGAGCGGTGATGGCGGTGCCCGCGCACGACAGTAGAGATTACGATTTCGCAAAGAGGTATGATCTGCCGATAAAGCCGGTGGTTTTTCCCGAAGACGGTGAGTTGCCTGAAGGAGAAGCCTTTGTAGAAGACGGCGTAGTAAAAGGATGCGACGGCTTTGACGGTCTGTTTGGTCAGGAGGCGAGGGATGCGATAATCTCGTGGTTTGAAGAGAAGGGTCTCGGCAAAAAAGTGATCAACTTCAGGCTCAAGGACTGGGGAGTGAGTCGACAGCGTTACTGGGGAGCGCCTATTCCCATGATCCACTGTCGTGAGTGTGGTGTTGTGCCGGAAAGAAAAGAGAATCTGCCGGTGACGCTGCCTGACGATGTGGAGATAACCGGAGAGGGAAATCCTCTCGACCGTCATGCTTCCTGGAAAGATACGGTGTGTCCAGAATGCGGCGGCAGTGCCGAAAGAGAGACAGACACGCTCGATACCTTCGTGCAGTCGAGCTGGTATTTTCTGCGATATACGACGCCGCGCAGGCTATGGGAGGAGACCGCTTTCACAAAAGAGGATGCCGGGTACTGGATGCCTGTGGATCAATATATCGGCGGCATAGAACACGCTATTTTGCACCTTCTGTATGCGCGTTTCTTTACGAAGGTACTAAGAGATCTCGGATACGTGAATGTCGATGAGCCGTTCAAAAGACTTCTTACGCAGGGTATGGTACTCAAAGATGGTGCCAAAATGAGCAAATCCAAAGGGAATGTGGTCGATCCGGACGCTCTGATAGAGAAGTATGGTGCGGATACCGCAAGACTCTTTATACTTTTTGCGGCACCTCCTACCCAGGAGCTGGAGTGGAACGACAGCGCGGTGGAAGGAGCCCATCGCTTCTTGAGAAAGCTTTACGACAGGGCAGGCAGAGTCGATGAGTGTACGAGACTTCCCGAGATTGATCACTCGGCTTTGCAGAAGAGTGAAAAGGAGGCGAGAAGAAAGGTTTACGAAGCACTCAAAAAGGGTGAAGATGTATATAGGGAGCGCTTTACGTTCAATACTCTAATCGCCGCGGTGATGGAGGCGCTCAACGCACTTGACAAACAGCAAAATCCTCAGGTATGGCAAGAGGGAATGTGGATTTTGCTTAATCTTCTGGAGCCGATAGTTCCGCATATCTGCTGGGATTTGAGCGAGACTCTCTTTAAAAGGAACAATTTTGGCTTTATAGATATCGTCGAGGAGGTTTTCGAAGTCGATACGATTCAGATGGCGGTATCTGTAAACGGCAAACCGAGAGCACAGATCGAGGTCTCGGCCGATGCCGCAAAAGAGGAGATACTCGAAATAGCGAAGAGCTCCGTACCCAAGTGGCTCGAAGGCAAAAGTGTCGTCAAGGAGATCGTAGTACCGGGCAGGCTTGTCAATCTCGTAGTAAAGTAGAAGAGGAGTTTGGTTGTGAGAAGAGCGGATCGCGGTACTATACGGGCTGTTGCGCTTCTCATGATTTTCAGTTTTCTCTTTTCGGCGACTTTTTCCGGCTGCGGATACAAGCCGATGACGGCCTATACCAAGAGGGTGTTTACGGACAGGATCTATACGGAGGTAGAGGTCTATCTTCGCGATCCGGAGAATGCCGTTTTGGTAAAAGATGCGATGAACGAAGCAATAGTAAGCCGGTTCGGTGCCAAGATCGCGAAGAAAGAGGATGCGACGACCCGCCTGTGGATCAGATTCAAGTCGGTCTCCTTTTCACCGATACAGTATGATGCCAACGGATATGCCGTCTACTATCGGGCCAGGGTAAATCTTAATGTTCGCTATGCCTCTGCCGGTACAAAGGGCAAGGAGAGCGTTGTCGGCTTTTATGACTTCCCGATCGAGCCAAATGCCGTAATATCGGATGCCAAGCGTTTTGAAGCTATTCGTTACGGTGCACAAAAGGCACTCGATGCCTTTATATCACGTATGGCTGTACGAGGAGAGAGCCTATGACAATACAGGAGATCATCAAGAAGACGTTGATGGAGGTAAAGTCCAAAGGCGAGAGTCTAACGCCTGATCTTTACAGCGAGCTCTTTTGCAAAGAGGCCAAAAAGGCCAATGTGATCGTAGAAGATTGCCAGAGGGTGGAAAAGTTTTTGAAAAGACTTCCGCCGGAGATTCAAAAAGATTTGAAAAAAAGGCATGTGACGACGGTCGATCAGCTCGTACAGTATCTTGCATCGCAGCTTTCGCGCAGCACCATGAAAGATAGCGTGGAAGTGATAGAAGCGTATAAAATACTTGCGAAGCGTCTGCTTCAGGCCATCACTCTGCTTCACGACAAAGAGGCGGCACAAATGGCGGAGGAGGATCGACGAAGAGTCGACGAGCTGGATGATATCGCGAAGATCGATGCGATGAGAATGAGATGGAACCGGTTCGTAATGGAGTACAGTGATGCCTATCTGGAGAGGCTAGATCCATATTGCCGTGTGGATAAAAGCGATCTAAAAGCGATGGTGGACGGGATCGTAAACTGTTTCAGAAATATGGAAAGAGGCGGCACTCTTCAAAAAAGCGGCGGTCTTGAAGCGGTAGCGCAGCTCATGATAGCTTCATTGACTCCATCCATAGCGTCGGGAATGGACGATGAGCTGGCCACCATAAGTTCTCAGATAAGATCGGATCCGGAACTGCTGACATCGGATGCCATGGTGCAGGATCTGAAGCATATGATCAAAAAGAGGATCGAACTCGATAAAAAGGCTGTCATTTCCCAGATAGGTGAGCTCGATTCTGTAATAGAGCATATAAATCTCGCTCTTACCAGGGTTATTGACTCGGGAGAGGGAAACAAAGAGGCTCTCGGGGTGATCCAGGGGGAGCTTGAAAGCGTAAACCTCAAAGCCGACTCTTTCGAAGTGATCCATGCGAAACTTCTCGCCATAGCGGCCTCACTCGAGAAAGAGACCATGGTGCTCAGCGAAGAGATGCACAAAAGCAGGGAACGCATAAGCGAGCTTCAGCAAAAGGTGAGAGTACTTGAAGCGGCTCTTCACAGGGAGCGCAAAAAGTCCTCTACCGATACACTGACAAAGCTCCCGAACAGAAGAGGACTCGATGAGAGTCTATCCAAGGTCGAAGCCGCCTTCAAGCGCTACGGCGACAACTACTCGGTAGTCCTTTTCGATCTCGATAATTTCAAGGCGGTCAACGATACATACGGGCACGATGCGGGGGATATGATTTTGGCCTCTTTTGCGAAGCAGTTGCGACGCTACAGCAGGGAGCTCGATATAGTCGGGCGCTGGGGAGGCGAAGAGTTCATGGTCATTCTGCCCAAGACCGACAAGGAGGGGGCATACAGATTTGCCCAAAAGTTAAGAGAGGTCGTGCAAAAGAGCAAGTTTCTCTACAAGGATAGGCGAATACCGGTCACGGTGAGCGGCGGTGTGGCCGATCGCGCATCCTATCCCGATCAGCAGGCTATGCTCAAAGCGGCTGACGAGAAACTATACGAAGCCAAAGAGGGCGGGCGTAACAAAATTGTCAAGTGAGTCGATGAGTCTGGATCACTTTTTGCGGAGCAAGCCGCTCTACTACGATAAAATCGATCTCAGTCGTATGCCTCGTGCATACAATCTCGTCAAAAAGTATCTGAATCCGGGCCGTATAATACATCTTGTAGGTACAAACGGGAAAGGGAGTACGGGCCGTATTCTTGCGGAGCTTCTGCGTAGCAGCGGATTTGAAGTAGGTCACTACAGCTCTCCTCACATCCTTGAATTCAATGAACGTATATGGATTGACGGGCATGATATTTCAGACTCCGGTCTTGAAAGGGCTCACGAAAAACTGTACGGTCTGCTTCCGGAAGAGGTCTCTGATTCGCTTAGCTACTTCGAGTACACCACACTGCTTGCGCTTGTAGCTTTCGAAGGTCTCGATTTCGTGGTTTTCGAAGCCGGACTCGGCGGAGAGTTCGATGCCACGTCCGTGGCAGAAAGAGAGCTTAGCGTCATAACTCCCATCGGACTCGATCACCAGGCCTTTTTGGGCGATACGATAGAGGAGATAGCTTCCACGAAACTCCGCTGTATGGCACGCTGTACGGTGGTGGCACCGCAACCGGAAGAGAAGATCTACTCTATCGCCGACTCCATAGCCGCCCAGAGAGGGAGCAGGCTTGTATTCGTAAAGGATTTCGACGCACAGAGGATTAAGAAGATAGGCGAAGTCTGCAAAAAGAGAGGCTGGCCGAAGTTTCTCGCGCAAAACGCCGCCACGGCGATTGCGGCGGCGGAAGAGATTCTCGGCAAAAGAATAGATCCCGAAGCTCTTGAAGGGGTTGTGCTTCGAGGCCGTTTCGAAAAGGTGGCCCCTAACGTGATTTTGGATGTCGGTCACAACCTATTGGCGGCTGAAGCGGTTGCTGGGGCGCTCGAAGGAGAAAAACCTGTTTTGGTCTATAACGCTTTGGAGGACAAGGATGCGGAGGGAATTTTGAAAACTTTGGCACCCCATGTCTCGGGTCTTGAGCTGATCGATATAGAGAATGCCAGGGTTATGGATAAAAAAGCGGTGATCGCCGCTGCCGAAAGAGCGGGATTGAGCGTCGGCAGATTCGATGGAGTGAGGAAGGACAGGAACTATCTCGTATTCGGTTCGTTTGCGGTGGCGGAGGCATTTTTGAAGCGAGAAAATGAAGCATAAGATACTTATAACGATAACAGATACCGAAAACTTCAGGCAGTTTAGTCTGGGGCAGATATTCAGGTGGGTTTTTGCAGCGTTTCTGCTTTTGGTCGTAGCGGCAGGAGCGGCGGCCTACTTCTACCTTGTCTGGCTCGAAGAGGCCTACGAGGAAGCGAGACTCAGGCAAGCGGTGCTGGAGCGCAACGTCTCTATACTGAATGGAAAGATACTGGAGCGTCAGCAGGCACTCGATCGTCTCGGCGATCGCCTCAATGATCTGGAGCTTTTTGTGGGGGAGAGTCCCGGAAAGGACTTCTCAACCTCTGTAAGGATCCAGAACGTTACACTTTCTGCGGCACAGCTTGCACTGCTTTTTTCTATCGTACCAAACGGCGAGCCGCTTCCGATGCAGGGAGTGACGAGCGCTTACGGATGGAGAAAACACCCTATCAAGGGCGGCAAGGAGTTTCATGCCGGAATAGATCTAAGGGCCAAGAACCAAAAGCCTGTCTGGACCACGGCCAACGGTGTTGTAGAGTATGCAGGATATCACAAGAGAAGCGGATACGGCAACCTCGTCATAGTTGACCACGGTTTCGGCTTCAAGACCTACTACGGCCATCTGAAAAAGGTGAGTGTACGTACCGGTGATACGCTGATAAAAGGCGATCTGGTCGGAATCAGCGGAAACAGCGGATTGAGTACGGCTCCACACCTGCACTACGAAATACGTTTTCTCGCACGCCCTCTGAACCCTTATCCGTTTTTGAAATGGAAAAAAGAGAGCTACACATCAATATTCAAGAAGGTGAAAAAAGTACCATGGGAATCTTTCATCGCACTAATAAGTCATATGGCGGCGCAGGCTATACCTCCGTCATCGCTCCAGGAACCAGAGTCGAAGGATCGATCGTCAGCGACGGAGGGGTCCATATCGACGGAGAAGTCGAAGGAGACGTCATCGCCGAAAGCCACGTCATCGTAACAGCTTCGGGTGTCGTCCGCGGCAATGTCGAGGCCAGAGAAGTCTATGTAGGCGGACGTGTTTGCGGTGATATCTGGGCTATAGAGCTCGAGCTTTACGAAGGTGCCGAATGCGGCGGTGAAATCGAAGCTATGCGTATCATGAAAGGATAGAGGATATGGCGTTCGAAGCCGCACTTTATGACTATTTCGAAGAGGGTAACAGACCAGATATAGTTTTATGTGAAAACGACAAAGAGGCGTCGAGTGCCGCGACGGTAGCGGCGCTTCACGGTATCGAGTGTACGACTCTTCCGGATTTCAGAGCCGTGTTCGGTGAAGATCTAAGAAGTTGGCGCGAAGAGATTTTTGCACTGAATACAGCTTTGCAAGAGTATTATCGCTCTAAAAAAAAGAGGCTTCTGATAGCCCCTTTTCATACGCTTTTATATCCGCTCCCAAGAAGCGAACTGGTAGAAAGAATGCGACTTTCATTTGCCGATGAGGTCGATCTCGAGGCTCTGAAAGAGAGGCTTTTTGCATGGGGATACAGTTTCGTGGATGTAGTGGAGGCCAAAGGAGAGGTCTCCGTAAGGGGAGATATAATCGATATATACTCCCCGGCGAGCGAAAAGCCTTGGCGTATAAGCCTCTTCGATACGGAGATAGAGAATATAAGAACTTTCGAAATCGAGAGCCAGAAGTCCAACAGAGAGGAGGAGATCGAAACGATAGAGATCTCGCCCGCTCTTTATTCACTCACAAAAGAGCAGTACGAGGCACTCTCTAAGCGTATCGAAAGAAGCGATTGCGACGTTTTTGTAAAGGATGCAGCCTCTTTGGGGTTTTGGTACCTTGATGACCTTGCCTGCGACCTGATGGCGGACAAAAAGGCTGTGACGGTAAAAGATTTGCAGGAGGAGATAGCTTTTGCCTATGAACATGCGCCAAAAGCGCTGCCGAAAGCGCGTTTTGAACTTCCATCCCTTCCAAAGAGCGGCAAAAGCAGAAGTATCGAGCCGATCAATGTCGATATATTGACACAAAACTATCCGGAGCGCGAACTGGTTATCGTCGCAGCGAGTGAAGCGCTGGTAAGGCGCAGTCCGATAAAGGATATAGCCAGGGCGCGTATCGTCAAAGCGGATGGGATCGTAAATCTGCTGACACCGGAGAAGATCATCGTTTCGCTGAACAAGCCGTTCAGGAAACGGGCGGTAAAACGTCCTGCGATAATGCTGGACGATCTGAAGCCCGGAGATTATGTGGTGCATGAAACATATGGAGTAGGTATCTTCAAGGGTATCGAACCGCACCGGGTTCTTGGTGCGGTAAGAGACTTTGTCCATATTGTGTACCAGAACGACGATACCCTGCTGCTTCCGGTGGAGAACCTCGATACGATAGACAGGTATATCGCCGAAGGCGGATCTTTGCCCGTTCTCGACAGGCTCGGCAAGGGGAGCTTCGGTAGGCTGAAGGCGAAGGTCAAGGAGCGGCTTTTTGCCATCGCCGGAGAGATCGTCAATATGTCGGCAAAACGCATGCTCCTCAAGGGTGCCGTTATCGATACGCATATACCGGAGCTCGTAGCGTTCAAAGAGGCGGCCGGTTTCGAGTATACTCAAGATCAGGTACGGGCGGTCGAGGAGATTTTTACGGATCTTGGCAGCGGCAGGGTGATGGACAGGCTTCTAAGCGGCGATGTGGGGTTTGGCAAGACCGAGGTGGCTATGAATGCTATTCTTGCGGTCGTCAAATCCGGATACCAGTGTGCGTTCGTCGTTCCGACGACGCTTCTTAGCGCCCAGCACTTCAAGAGTGTGAGCGAAAGGTTGACACCTTTTGGAGTGAGTGTGGCGAAGCTTGACCGTTTTACAACAGCCAGGCAGAAAAGAGAGATTTTGCAGAGGCTCGAAAACGGAGATCTCGATCTTGTGATCGGAACCCACGCTCTTTTGGGGGCGAAGTTTGAAAAGCTCGGTCTGGTAATTATCGACGAAGAGCACAAGTTTGGTGTCAAGCAGAAAGAGGCTCTCAAAAAGATGAGCGAAGATGTCCATCTGCTGAGCATGAGCGCCACACCGATCCCCAGAAGCCTCAATATGGCGCTTAGCAAAATCAAGGGTTACAGCGAATTGCGCACACCGCCGCTGGAGAGAAAAGGGGTGAGGACCTTTGTCAAGAGCTTTGACGAGACGGTCGTCAAAGAGGCTGTGATGCGTGAACTTCGCCGAGGCGGACAGATCTTTTACGTCTTCAACTCGATAGCTGGAATAGAGAGCAAAAAAGAGGAACTTCTCCAGATTCTGCCGGATCTGCGCATTCTGGTACTCCACTCCAAGATCTCAGCCGCCGCAACGGAAAAGGAGATGCTCCGCTTTGAAGCGGGCGAGTACGACCTGCTTCTAAGTACCTCTATCATAGAGTCCGGTATACATATGCCGCGCGTAAACACTATGATAGTAGACGGAGCCGATCGCTTCGGCATGGCCGACCTTCATCAGCTGCGGGGCCGTGTAGGTCGCGGGAAGGTGGAGGGGTACTGCTACTTTCTGGTAGAAAACAAGGATGCGCTTACAGAACAGGCGAAGCGGCGACTGGTGGCTCTGGAGTCCAACTCCTTCCTGGGTAGCGGTGCAATGCTGGCCTACCACGATCTGGAGATCCGCGGCGGCGGCAACCTGATAGGCGAGAGCCAGAGCGGTCACATCAAGCAGATCGGGTACGCTCTTTATCTCAGGATGCTCGAAGACGCCATCAGGGAGTTGAGCCGGGAGAGTGCACCGAAACGCAAAAGTGTCGATATTAAATTGTCTATCACAGCATACCTCTCTGAAGAGTTGATTCCCCACGAGAGGGTGAGGCTGGAGCTTTACAGGCGGCTAAGCGGCTGTGAAGATACTCACGATGTCGTGGAGATCGAGCAGGAGATCGAGGATAGGTTCGGAAGGCCCGATCTGCCAACCAGGCAGTTTCTCGATCTGGTTACGATCAAGATACTGGCGGTAAAAAGAGGTATAGAGAGAATCAGTAATTACAATGAGAATATCACTATACAGTATAATGAAGAGAAAAAGAGCCACTTCAAAGCCCGCAGCAGAGATGACGACGATCTCATTTCGGCGGTTTTGGAGTTTTTAAGGAGAGAAAGAGAATGAAAAGCGGTCTATTGCTAATCTTCGGAGCCGTTTTGGTTTTTGGCGGAGAGTACTACTATATGAACGGTGACAAACGGGTGGAGTTGGAGCCTATTTCACCCTTGGCGGCGAAATACTCGGTTTCTGGATCGGCTCTTTATTTCAAAAAAGGGGACGGCAAAGAGATCGCCGTTCCGAATAGAGTGATACTAAAGCTCGATTCGCCCGAGAATCTGGATAGTTATCTTCGCAAGTACAATCTTAAGCTGGTCAAAAAGTTCGATTTCGGCAATATGTATCTTCTGGAAGCCCAAACACCGGAGCTTGCGCTGGAGGCGGCCAACGCTCTTTATGAGGAGAAGGATGTAGTTTTGGCGCAGCCCGATATCATAAGATCCTGGAGGCTGAGATGAGACTCTACATGTACGCTTTGGTAGCAGCCGCCGTTATACTGCTGCAAGGTTGCGGATCCGATACGGAAGGCTCCTTCGTCTCTACGACCGAACGAAGTGTGGCTCCATACAGTGACAACCCGCTTTATTATCAGCAGTGGTATCTGCATCGCGACGACGCGTTTTATGCTACGTACGGAATCGATCCGGATGCCAATATACACCCGTGGCCCACTACGCAGTATACCGGTAGAGGCGTCAAGGTGGTCGTGATAGACGATGCGCTCGATACGTATCATGAAGATCTTAAGGATGGTATTGTCGCCACTTACGATGTAGAGAGCAGAACCTCCGACGTTTTGCCGAGAAGCTCCATCGAAAACCACGGCACCGAAGTGACAGGTGTAGTGCTGGCTACCAGCAACACTTTGGGAATAACCGGTATAGCGCCGGGGGCACAGATATATTTTATAAGGATTCCGTTTACAAGCGCATTGACCGAGAGTATGATAATCGATGCGTTCCAGCAGGCGAAGGAGTGGGGAGCGGATGTGATCAACTGCAGCTGGGGAAGCGGCGATGTGAGTGCCGCGGTAGCGGCGGCTATACAGGATGTGGCCGTAAACGGACGCGGCGGTAAGGGGACGATAGTGGTCTTTGCCGCCGGAAACGGCGGAGATGACGCGCTTGGCGATCCTATAGGAAACGACGAATCGGGGTTGCCGGAGGTGATAGCGGTCGGAGCTACAAATATATACAACCAACGCACTCCTTACAGCAACTACGGTCCCGAGCTCGATCTGATGGCTCCGGGAGGGGAGTATATGGGGATAGCTACGCTCGATCGCACGGGAAGCGTAGGAGACGATCCGGGCAACTACCTCTACTTCAATTCTCCGGGAGCGTTTGGCGGGACTTCGGCATCTGCTCCTATCGTAGCGGGAGCGGCGGCGCTTTTGCTTGAAGCAAACGGCGATCTGACGAGAGAGGAGGTCATGAGTCTGCTGCAAAGCCATGCCGACAAGATAGATACGGCGCAGTGCAGTTACGATACCAACGGCCACAGTGACTACTGCGGATACGGCAAGATAAACTTGTACAATACGCTGCTTGCTTTATGAGGATTTTGGTGTGAGAGAACTTTTTCTATTGAGGCACGCGAAATCGAGCTGGGACGATCCCGCTCTTAGTGACTTTGAACGACCGTTGAACAGTCGAGGCAAAGAGGATGCCCCGCTTATGGGCGAACATATCGAAAGGCTCGGGATAAAGCCCGATCTCGTTCTGTCGTCTCCCGCCAAACGGGCCAAAAAGACGGCGAAGATAGTAGCACATAAGCTCGGTTATTCGGAAGAGAGGATCGAGTGGCTGGATCGGATATATGAAGCGTCGGTGCAGACTCTTCTTTATACTGTATGCCAGCTTCCGAAAGAGGCCAAACGGGTTATGATAGTAGGACACAACCCGGCTCTTACCATGCTGGCGAATATTCTTGGAGATGTAGCTATCGACAATATCCCCACAGCGGGCATCGTCGGAATCGCGTTCGACAGTTCAGACTGGCATGAAGCGTGCCGGATGCAGGGACATACGATACTTTTCGACTATCCGAAAAAAGTGAAAGGATTGAGTTGAGGGTAGGCTTTATAGGCGATATCGTCGGACGCCCCGGACGCAAGATGATACGGCGCTTTCTTCCTTCGCTCAGGAAGGAAGAGGAGATCGATTTCGTTGTTGCGAATTACGAGAATGCCAGTCACGGTTTCGGATTGACGCAAAAGAGTGCGAACGAGCTTTTCGGTGCAGGTATCGATACGATGACCGGCGGAAATCACACATGGGACAAGAAAGAGATCGGCGGCTTGCTTGAGAGTATGCCGCTGCTAAGGCCTGCAAACTACCCCGAAGGTGTACCTGGAAGCGGTGTAGCGATCTATGAAGTGTGCGGAGAGCGGCTTGCCGTCGTCAATATAATGGGCCATTTCGCGATGCCCATGGTTGACAACCCATTTATAGCGGCCGAGCGGATCGTCGGGGAGCTCGAGGCTGAAGGAGTAGGCAACATTCTGATAGATATGCATGCCGAGGCTACGAGCGAGAAGCGGGCTCTTTTGATGATGCTAAGAGAGCGTGTCAGCGCAATTATGGGTACTCATACCCATGTCGGTACAGACGATCTGGTAATTGACAGAGGATGCGCCTATGTCACCGATGTAGGATTGACAGGATGCCGCGACAATGTGATCGGTATGGATGCCAGGGTGCCGATAGAGCGTTTTTTGACCGGTCTTCCGGGACGTTTTGAAGTACCGAACAGCTGCAAGGGTGTGCTGCAGATGATAGTTATGGAGTTTGAAGAGGGGCGGGCATCCGAGGCGTATAAAATCAAAGTCTATAGCGAAGGCGAGAAGGAGACGGCTCTCAAAGCGAGAGTGGAGAGCGGGTTATGAGATTATCTGCGGAGTAAAAAAAGATGGTAGATAGTTACGAGTTGATCGAAGCGTTGAGTGCCCTGAATCTGCCGTTGCGTGATAGAGATCCATGGTGGTGGCCAAACAGCGGCAGCTATGAAGTCGTAATCGGTGCGATCTTGACACAGAATACGAGATGGGAGAAGGTCGAGAAGGCGCTGCAAAACCTTGGATCTCTCGACGCTCTTACTATGGATGGGCTCGACAGGATCGATGAAGAGTCGCTCCGTGAAGCTATAAAGCCGGCAGGTTTTTACAATACAAAGGCGAAACGGTTGAAGATTCTAAACCAGGCCATAGGCGACAAGTTCGGTGATTTCGAGAGTTTTCAGATCGAAGTGGAGCGCGGATGGCTTCTGGGTAAAAAGGGGATAGGAGAGGAGACGGCCGATGCGATTTTAAACTACGCCTGCTATCGTGAAGCGATGGTCGTAGACTCCTATACCGCCGCTTTGCTTAGATCTTTCGGCTTCGAGTTTGAAAGCTACAGGGAGATTCAGGCGTGGCTGATAGAGGGACTCAAAATGAACGATACTAAAGTGCGCGCCATTTTTCCAAAAGAGCCGAAAGCGCAAATATACGCACTCTTTCACGGGATGATCGTCGAATATTGCAAACGCTACAAGCGGGGCAGGGAGGTCGATATTTCGCCGCTGGCCGGGTAGATGGGGATATTCATGGAGTCTATTCTCTCTATAGGCAGCGACTTCTTGTCGGCT
The DNA here is from genome assembly GCA_027065635.1 of Campylobacterales bacterium. Classification (GTDB taxonomy): domain Bacteria; phylum Campylobacterota; class Campylobacteria; order Campylobacterales; family Hydrogenimonadaceae; genus Hydrogenimonas. The sequence goes on from JAMONQ010000090.1 coordinate 24,421, forward strand.
TCAGGGATTTCCATACCAAGATCGAGTCTGGTAATGACTGCCTTCGCGATGAGGTAGCGGCCGCCATCTTCGGTACGGATTCCCCAGATATTGTGCATGACGTAGGCGTTTTTGTTTTTAGTGCCGACATAGAGCATTATATGCCCCGGAAGATGGACCAGGGTAAGAAAAGGGATACCGTTTTTGATGATCACTCGCTCCTTCTCTCTCTTTGAAAGTCCCTTCAAAGAGATCACTTTTCCTACTTTCGCCTGCGCTTTCGAGTTTCTCGGAAGCCATATACCAAACGGTGCGAAGAAGTCGCGGGTCATTGCGGAGCAGTCCCTGTCCTGCGCAACTCCACCCCATCCGTAAGGCTCGCCGAGCAGGCCGCTTGCGATGAGTGCGATATTGGTACGATCGAAAGAAAGAGGCATCCTTTTCGCCCATGTGAGCGGTATGAGGCTCTCTTCGAATCTCGCTTGCCGATCGATCTCTTTTGGAACCAGAATCCGGTAGAAGCCATCCTCCTCTCTGATAAGGGGAAAGAGAGTGGCGGTTTTGGCGTAGAAGAGAAAGTTCTGCTTTCCGTCATAAAGAGCCGCCCCCTCCTTGACTACCGTAACCATCGGCATCTTCATTATTCTATCTATCTGTTTTTGGGAAACGAAAGCTATATCTTCGATTTTTAGCCACCCGAGTGCGAAAGGTGTCTGTACAAATGCCCATCCTCCGTCTCGGCTGAGATGTGATACGAGCAGAGGTGTGAATGCCTTGATCGCACTGTTTTGGTTGTAATCGAAGGGATATCCCTCTCCAGCTGACGAGGGATCGAAAAAGATCGGTCGCTCAGAGGGAAAGAGGCGTAGGTTCGAGGGACGGATCGTAACTGCATGGCGCTTCATCCTGTTCAAGGCGTCGTAATTTGAATTTTCGATCCATCTTGACCATCTGCTTTTTAAAAGCGGCAGGCGGTTTTCCCCAAAGAGAGTTCTCTTTTCGTAGTAGCGTATGGCCCATGTAACGGATGAGGAAGCGGTGTCGACTCTGTTCAAAAGCCAGGGCGTATAACGTTTTTGTAAAAAGTCGGCATAGAGGCGCGAGTGCTCTTTCGGACTCAAGGAAGCTGGATCGTTTTTTAAAAAGGGAGCGAGTTCTTCGGTAGTTAAAGGAGCGGGCTTTTTATATGCACATCCGCCTATAAGAAGTGCAAACAGAGCGCAAAGAAGCAGATCTCTCATACTTTGGATCGGATGACTATCTTTCTGGCACCGAAGAGTTCGACCGCCTTTTGTACCATAGGGTCGTTTTGTATCTCTTTTGCGTCGAACTCTTTTGACGGTTCGGCTTCGCTGCAGTTTCCTGTAACGCATCCGGCGCTGTTGCACTCGATATCTTCGAGCATGGAGGAGGTATGAGTTTTGGCATTTGCATCATCTTCGTTTTCTGTAGTGTCTGTTTCGGGCTCCCTTTCGGGAGCCTCACGCTTTGGGGGCGGATTCTTCGACTTTACGAGAGAGATTTTTGTCTCCAGGCCGAAAATCTCCTGTACGAAGTGCCGGATGATACCGAAGTGGGTTTTTAGCAGCTCCTTCTCCTTGCCCTCGGCATGGCTGGACCATGAGAGTACTCCGTTCTCGAAATTCACAAACTCTATACTCTCCTCGAAAGCTTTTCCAAGCTCCGCATTACGGTCATAAAGCCTCTCGATAAGCTTTTTGAAGCGAATCCCGCTATCCGGTGTATATGGGTTTTGGGGCTTGGTGTCGGCTACGTAAAGAGCGGTTTGCTCCGCCTGCTCACTGATTGTGTCAGTTTCGGCATCTGGAGCGGTTTCAACTCTCTTTCGAGCCGGTTTGAGAGATGGTGTAACGTTGGCAAGTTCACTCTCAAGCGTCTCTATCATCTCGTCGATCTGCTTGATATTGAGAGCTTCCACCATTTTGAAAAGGGTCAGGGCCAGGACAAATTCACCGTCTGCACCGAGCGCGAGAAGAGGTTTGTTCTCTGCAAGAATCCGGTAGAATCTATCGAGCAGCATCGGAGAGAATCGATGATCCGACGCAAAAAGCCTCTCTTTCAAAAAGAGGCTCATCTCGTCTATCACCATTTCCGCCTCGTAGTTTTCAAGCTCCTTTAGATAGGCATGTATCTGCGCTTCATCCTTTTTCAGTACGGCATCGAAGAGATTTTCCAGAAACTTCGGGTCTATAATGCCGAGCATCTGCGTCACTGTGGATACATCGACATGATTTTTTGAGTAAACGATGGCCTGGTCAAGAAGCGTCAGAGTATCTCTTAAAGAGCCGCTTCCGCTTCTGGCGAGAATCTCCAGTGCTTCGGGCTCGAAAGCGACCCCTTCGGTATTCAGTATATGTTCGAGATGTTTTACGATAAGATTTTTTGCGATCTTTTTGAAGCGGAAGTGCTGGGTACGGCTTAAAATCGTGGCCGGAAGTTTCAAAGGATCGGTCGTGGCCAGAATGAACTTTACAAATTCAGGCGGCTCTTCGAGAGTCTTGAGCAGGGCATTGAAAGCCTCTTTTGTAAGCATGTGGACTTCATCGATTATGAAGACTTTGTATCTTCCTATGGACGGTTTGTATTTGGTATGCTCTATCAGGTCTCTGATATCGTCGATTTTTCGGCTTGAAGCGGCATCCATTTCGATGATGTCTATATGACGCCCCTCGTTTGCCGTTGCGCACTGTTCGCAAGTGTCGCACGGTTTGGATGTCGGGCCCTTTTCACACAGCAGCGCCTTTGCGAATATGCGTGCAGTAGAGGTCTTGCCGCTCCCTCTCAATCCCGAAAAGAGATAGGCGTGGCCGAGACGGTTTTGATCGAGCGCCATCGCCAGTGTCTGTGAGATGGAGTCCTGACCTATAAGATCTTCAAATCTTTTGGGACGATATTTCAGTGCGAGTGCCTGTGACAAATCTACCTCTTTCGATATCTTGATAACTTTTGTAGTCTATCTTATCACGGCTTAAAGCCACTTTTTTGCTATCTCTTTGAGTGCCTCCGGATTGTCGGAGGAGAAGATCCTAAGCTCCGTCTCTTTCGCTCTTTCGGGAGTGAAGCCGCTACTTTCAAGATGTTCGGCTATCGCCTCTCCGGAGTGGATCAGAAGAGGGCGATTTGGAAAATAGTCTCGAATGGCATCGGCTATCAGCGGGAAGTGTGTACATCCCAAAATAATCGCATCAGGCGGTGTAAGATCTGCGAAATAATGATCGAGTGCGCTTTGAAGAAGCTCTCCTGAAAATATTCCCTCTTCTACGAGCGGTACGAATAGAGAGGGAGAGAGAGCTTCGATATTTGAAAAGCCGAGCCTGGAGATTTCATTCTGGTAGCGTCCGCTGCCGATCGTGGCACGGGTACCAAGTATCAGTATACGGCTCGAGTTCGGAAGGCCCGCGTTTTTTAATGCGAGGACTCCCGGCTCTATAACCCCGTATATCGGGAATGAGGCTTTAGCGCGAAGCTCAGGCAGGGCATGGGCGCTGACGCTGTTGCAGGCGGTGATCATCAGGTCGATCTCGAAATTCTTGAAAAACTCCAGCGCTTCGAGGGCGTAGCGTGTAATGGTGGCCGGATCTTTCGGCCCGTATGGAACTCTTGCGGTATCACCGTAGTAGATTATCTCGTCGAAAAGGCGATGTTTCAGAAGCGACTTGACGACCGTCAGCCCGCCGGCACCGCTGTCGAATACACCAACTTTGGTTGGTGTATTCGAGATGATAGATGATGGATGGTGGATGATGGATGGCTTTTTCATTCTGTTCTATTTTTCGATGATATGAGAATGGCGGAGAGTAGTCGAATAATCGATTCGAGATCATTTTGCAAAGATTTGACTTTGTCGCTCTTTTTTGGCAGATAACCGGTCTCAAGAAGAAGTTGAATCCAATAGTTGGATTCCCGTGCCTCTTTTTGGGCGATGGACATTTTTGAGATAAAATCTTTTTTACTTTGTGCACTTTGTGCTTCTGCGACATTCGCGCCTATGGATGTTCCGGAACGAAGAAGCTGTTTGGAGAGAATGAACTCTCCTCCATCCTCTGTCAAAAATTTATACAGCTTTACAATTCTGACTGCAAACTTAAATGAAAGCGAAGCGATTTCATTCTTTTCATCCATAATCTTGCATCCGAGAAGCGCAGCTTCTTGCTACGCTCCTTCGTTCATGATGCTCAAAAACTCTTCGTTGTTTTTGGTTTTGAGCATTTTCGAGTAGAGAAACTTGAGAGCTTCAACTTCATCCATCTGGTGCATGGCGTTTCTGAGTGCCCATATTTTCGGAAGCGTATTGGGATCTGTCAGCAGCTCCTCTTTTCTGGTGCCTGACTTGATGATATCGATTGCTGGATAGATACGACGGTCGGCGATGTTGCGACTAAGGACTATTTCGCTGTTTCCGGTACCCTTGAACTCTTCGAATATCACTTCGTCCATTCGGCTTCCTGTATCGACCAGGGCCGTGGCGATGATCGTGAGGCTGCCGCCGTTTTCGATATTTCTGGCCGCACCGAAGAAGCGTTTGGGTTTGTGCAGGGCGTTGGCGTCGACACCGCCTGAAAGGACCTTTCCGCTGGAAGGGGTTACCGTATTGTACGCCCTGGCGAGTCTGGTGATCGAGTCGAGCAGTATGACGACATCTTTACCCATTTCGACGCGGCGTTTTGCCTTTTCTATTACCAGTTCCGCGACCCGGACATGGTTTTGTGCCGGCAGATCGAAGGTGGAGCTGTACACCTCCCCTTTGACGCTTCGCTCCATATCTGTCACCTCTTCCGGGCGCTCGTCCACCAGCAGGACTATCAATTCGACCTCCGGATGGTTGTGGGTGATACCGTGGGCGAGTTCCTTCATCAGCTCCGTCTTGCCCGAGCGCGGAGGGGCTACTATGAGTCCCCTCTGACCTTTGCCTATGGGGGTGAAAAGATCGAGAACCCTGCCTGTGAGCTTGGTGGGGTTGTATTCGAGTTTCAGCTTCTCCTGCGGGTAGAGCGGGGTCAGGTTGTCAAAGAGCGGCCTGTTCTTGCTCTCGGCCACCGGCATATAGTTGATCGCTTCGATCTTCAGCAGAGCGTAGTAGCGCTCCTGCTCTTTGGGCGGGCGCACCTGCCCTGTGACGACGTCGCCGTTTCTAAGAGCAAACTTTCTTATCTGCGTACTGGAGACGTAGGCGTCGTTGCTGGAGTTGGAGAAGTTTGCGTCCATGGCACGCAAAAAGCCGTATCCTTCGTTGGTTATTTCGAGGATTCCGGTAAAGAGGATATAGCCCCCCTTGCTTACTTGCGACTTGAGAATCTCGAACATCAGATCCTGTCGTTTCAGCTCGTTTGGATGCTCTACACCGAGCTCCTTGGCGATGGCGATCAGCTCTTCGAGGCTCTTTTGCCTTAGATCTTCTATCTTGTATCCCTCTACGGGGATATGGGTTCTCGATTTTCCGTTATGGTTGTTGCGGGTGGAGGTTTCGCTCATGATTCCTTCTTTGTGAACTTGAAATTTGCAGAGTTCCGGCAGTGTATGTAGATATCCGGGCCTTAATTATAAAAGGTCCGGTCGTTTCGATTTTGCTGGGGCTATTGTATCAATTTTGGCTTTTTATTGTCAACCTGCTGTAGCGTCACAAGCTTGAAGTATCGTTTCATGGATAGCAGTACCACTTCTTAATAGGCTATAATTTCGAAAAAAAATCTGAAGGGTTGTTTTGGCCAAGGTTCCTTGTACCCATTGTCATCTCGAGTTCGACGAATCTGTAATGATCACCGAGAAAGATCGCGACAAAGAGACTCTCTATTTCTGCTGCAAGGGTTGTCAGGGAATTTTTCATCTGCTGCGCGACGAGGGGCTTGACACCTTTTACGACAAGCTCGGCAAACAGAGTCTGGAGCCTCCCAGGTTGAGAGAGGACGATCTGCACAAGTTCGATCTGGAGGGCTTCAGAAAAAAGTATATTATCGAGCGTCCGGACGGTTTGAACGAAATATACATGATTATAGAGGGGATCCACTGTAGCGCCTGTGTATGGCTCAATGAAAAAGTACTCCACAAAACCGAAGGGATTGTGGAAGCGACGATAAACTATACGACCAACAAAGCCCACATAGTTTGGGACCCCGATAGCGTAAAACTCTCCAAAATAGTAGAAAAGATCCGCTCCATAGGCTACAACGCCTATCCGTACGATCCGAAACTTCAGGAGGAGCGGGCCAACAGGGCGCGCAGAGACTACTACGCCCGTTTGCTGGTGGCCATTTTCGCCACGATGAATATAATGTGGATAGCGGTTGCCAAATATACAGGGATGTTTACCGGTATGCGCGAAGATGTCAAGCTGGTACTGAGCGTCGCGGAGTGGATTCTGGCGACACCAACCCTGTTTTACAGCGGCTGGATCTTCTATCGTGGGGCCTGGTACGGCTTCAAGAACCGTTTTGTGAATATGGACACGCTTGTAGCCACCGGGGCCACATTGGCCTACTTCTATTCGATATGGGCGATGATAACCGGTCACGGCGAAGTCTATTTCGACTCTGTCACGATGATTATCACATTCGTTTTGAGCGGCAAATATCTTGAAGTCCTCAGCAAAAAAAGAGCCGCCGATACGATGGATGCCCTCTCGAACGCTCTTCCTACGGAAGTGACGGTGATAGAAGATGGCGAGAAGGCCCTGATTCCGGTAGAGGAGGTGAAGCCGGGCGATATCATAGAAGTGCGTCCCGGTGAGAAGGCCGCGATAGACGGTGTCGTGATAAGCGGCGAGGGGAGTTTCGACGAGAGTTCTCTTACGGGTGAGAGCGAACCGATCTACAAGAGACCGGGTGACGAGATAGTAAGCGGGACGGTGGCAATAGACGGCGTTGTACGATATGAAGCGAGCAAGGATTACGCCACTTCGACTCTGGCTACGCTTGTGGGGCTGCTGGAGGAGTCGCTTACCAAAAAGCCGAAGATCGAGCAGCTTGCAAACGAAATATCCGGCTACTTCTCGAGTACCATTTTGACTATCGCGCTTCTTACCTTTGCGGGATGGTACTGGCTGAGCGGCGGATTTGAGCATGCGCTTGTCGTAGCAATCTCTGTAATTGTCATCGCCTGCCCGTGCGCACTCGGGCTGGCGACTCCCGTCGCGACGCTGATAGGGATCAATCTCGCCGCAAGAAGAGGTGTCCTTTTCAAAGAGGCCGCATATATAGAGACTATGGCCAAATGCGATACGCTTGTACTTGATAAAACGGGAACGGTCACCGAAGGAAAGCCGCATGTGGTTGGCTACAAAGAGTATGAAAATTTTGATCCGTCGCTTCTTTACTCACTGGTAAAAAGCTCCATTCATCCGGTCAGTCGAGGAATAGAAAAGTACCTTCGGGAGCACTATGAAAACCTGAAAACCGTAGAGCTGGAGCAGGTAAAACAGGTGCAGGCGCGTGGAATCACTGCGAAATTCGGTCCCCATACCCTTTACGGCGGAAATGCGAAGTTGATGGAGGATTTCGGACTTTCGGTCGATGAGGCGAGCGAATATACCCTCTTTTACTTCGCAATAGACGACAAGGTGGTAGCACGTTTTGAGTTGCGCGATCTGCCGAAGCAGGGAGCGAAAGAGGCGATCGAGGAGATTGGAAAGCTCGGTATAGAGGTGATTATGCTTACCGGCGATAATGAAAAGGCTGCCGCGAGAGTAGCCGAAGAGGTGGGTATATCCTTATACAAGTCCAATCTACTGCCTGACGAAAAGGCCGGGCAGATCGATATTCTGCACGCCGAGGGCCGTCTCGTGGTGATGGCCGGAGACGGGATCAACGACGCACTGGCGCTCAGCAAGAGCGATATCGCAATCGCGATGGGCAGCGGCTCGGATGTGGCGCTCGAGGTGAGCGATGTGGTTTTGCTTGATGACAGGATCACTTCGCTCAAAGATGCCTTTTTGATAAGTCGCCGTACTTTCAGATTTGTAAAACAGAATCTCGCACTATCGATTCTTTACAATACGATAACCATACCGCTGGCGATAGCGGGGTATGTCATTCCTCTGGTCGCGGCCCTGTCCATGAGTCTTAGCTCCTTGCTGGTAGTCGGAAACTCGATGCGCATCAAATCGGCCTTTAAAGAGAAAAATTAAGTAAAAGTGTAGAAGCGGCGTGATAGCATTAACGAAACTATAATATCAGGGGTAAAGATGCAGCAGATCGATATGAGCTCTGACGAGTTTCTGGCGGAGCTGGAGAAGACGAAGAAGTTTACGGACAAGGTGTGCAAGCAGTTTGGATGGGTATACAATCCGAACGAAGATGTAAACGAAGGCGTTACGATGGGGCTGGCGCGCAACAAGATGCTATACGGAAAAAGGTGGTGCCCGTGTTTCATGGTGATAGAAGACGAAAACGGAAACCACAAAAGCGCGGATGATCGTCTGTGCCCGTGCAAACCTGCGATAGAGAAGGAGATACCCGAAGAGGGCAAATGCCACTGCGGGATCTTCTGTACGCCTGAATATGCCGCTTCACACGAACACTAAAGAGGAAAGAAGGGTTTGATTTGGTAGTGCATATCGTAATGTTCCGCTTCAAAGATGAGAGAAAAGAGGAGAATATCGCCAGGGTAAAGGCGATGCTCGAAGCTCTGCCGGAGAAGATCGGGCCGCTTCGCTCGATGGAAGTGGGAGTTGACTTTCTTCACTCCGAACGCTCTATGGATCTGGTATTGACCTCCGTTTTCGATGACAGGGAGGGGCTTGAGGCATACAGGGTTCATCCGGCGCATCAGGAGGTTGTGGCTCTCATCAAAGAGGTGACGATAGAGAGCCGTGTCGTAGATTATGAAAAGGGAGAGGATTGAGCTCCGGTATACTCGCTATGATGCTCGGCATCTCCACCCTGCTTGGCGCGCTTGGGCTTTTGGCTCTTTTGTGGGGGCACAGAACCGGGCAGTTTGAGGATCACCACAAGTTCATAGACGGTGCGCTTTACGACGGCGAAGAGGAACTCAAAGACGCCATCTCGATGGAACAAAAACAGAAAGAGGCCAAGGCCCGTGCCCTGGAGCGAAAACGTCAGGACAAGCGGGTGATGCCCGATTGAAAAGAGGGGTGTGAATGGGGGCTTCGTATGCGCCTGCGGGAGGCCATGTGATAAACAGTGCCGCACTTCCCGGATTTTTGGTATGGGCCGGAGTGATAGTTTTGATAATGGCGCTGGCTTGGTTGCTTGAGAGATGAGAAAAGCTCTCTTTCTTGATCGTGACGGCGTGATCAATATCGATCACGGTTATGTGGGGAGGATCGAGGAATTCGAATTTGTCGAGGGAGTTCTGGATCTGATACGCAAAGCGCAGCAAAGAGGCTATCTGCCGATTGTAGTCACGAACCAGTCAGGTATCGGAAGAGGCTACTATAGCGAAGAGGACTTCAAAAGGTTAAGCGACTGGATGATCGATGAGATGCGTCAAAACGGTATTGTGATCGATCGTTCACACATCTTTTTCTGCCCCCATAGGCCGGATGCCGGATGCGACTGCCGCAAGCCGGAGCCTGGAATGTTTCTGGAAGCTAAAGATCGTTTTGGTATCGATATGGCGGCTTCCTGGATGATAGGCGACAAGCCGAGCGATATAGAGGCCGCCAGGCGTGCCGGCGTCGGACACACCTATCTGGCCAGAAAGAATGAAAAAATCGAGTTGAAGGATCTGCATGGATTTTAACGGCAAAACCATACTCATCACCGGGGGAGCGGGCTTTATAGGATCGAATCTCGCCTTCTGGTTCCAGGAGAATTTTCCTGATGCGAAAGTGGTGGTCTTCGATCTTTTTCGTACCGGTGAAACTTTCGCCAACGGAAATCTGAAAAGTTTCGGACACTACAAGAATCTCAAAGGTTTCAGAGGTGAAATCATCTCCGGTGACATCACGAAAAAGGAGGATCTGGCGCGACTGGAGGATTTTAGTTTCGACTACATCTTCCACGAGGCGGCCATAAGCGATACGACCGTTTACGACCAGAAGATCATGATCGATACCAATCTCAACGCCTTCAAGGATCTTCTGAAGATGGCACAGCGGATGGGAGCGGCGATGATATATGCCAGCAGCGGAGCTACATACGGCAACGCCCCGGCACCGCAGACGGTGGGGCGGGAAGATCCGGCCAACATCTACGGCTTCAGCAAGCTGGCGATGGACCACCTCGCCTACGACTGGATGAAACGGAGCGATCTTCCCATCGTGGGATTGCGCTATTTCAACGTCTACGGTCCCCGGGAATTTTTCAAGAACAGGACCGCCTCGATGGTGCTGCAGTTCGGGCACCAGATCCTCGCCGGCAAAAACCCCAGACTCTTCGAAGGAAGCGACAAGATCCTGCGCGACTTCATCTATATCGACGATGTGATTCAGGCCAATATCAAGGCGTGCGAACCGAAGCGAAGCGGCGTCTACAATGTCGGCACCGGCAAGGCCAGAAGCTTTCAGGATATCGTCGACATCCTCCAGAAGGAGCTCGGCACCGATCTGCCCTGCGAGTATATCCCCAACCCCTATATCGGGCAGTACCAGTTTTTTACCCAGGCCGATATCGAACCGACCCGCGAATATCTGGGGTACGAACCGGAAGTGAGCCTGGAGGAGGGTATCCGGCGCTATCTTCCGGAGATCGTCCGGATTTATGAGACTGAAGTCGATAGTCGATAGTCAATGGTTAATGGTCAATAGAAAGAGAAGGGATGCGATGAAGAGTAAAACGTTCGGTCGAATGTTAATGTTTTTGATTGTGGGAAACGATATGGAAAAAAGATACTATCGATCATCGACCATCGACCATCGACACTTCACCCCAGGGGGTGGCAATGCGTAGATACCAGAACCTGGCTCCCCGCGTAATGGTGGTAGGTGATCTGATGATAGATCACTACCTCTGGGGAAAGACGGAGAGAATCTCTCCGGAAGCGCCTGTGCCGGTGATAGACGTACAGGAAGAAAGCGAGGTTCTCGGCGGCGCGGGAAACGTGATAAACAACCTTGTAGCACTCGGGGCCAGAGTATATGTCGCATCGGTCATAGGCGATGATGAGAACGGCAGGCGGCTTATTGGCATGCTTGAAAGCCTCGGTGTGGATACGGGTGCGATCGTGACCGACAGCATGCGCAAGACCACCAGAAAAAGCAGGGTGATAGCTTCCCATCAGCAGGTTGTGCGCTTCGATAGTGAAACACGTCAGGAGATAGGCAAGGGTGCAGAGGAGAAGATCACGGCAGCTTTGGAACGACAGCTCCCGGATGTCGATATCCTGCTCCTCTCCGACTATGGGAAGGGTGTGCTGGGCGATACGTTTACGCAACGGATTATTGCGACTGCGCGCAAAAGAGGAATAAAGGTGCTGGTCGATCCGAAAGGGCGTGACTACTCCAAATATCGCGGTGCTACTCTGGTGACTCCCAACAAAAAGGAGGCGAGTGAAGCGACCGGTATCGAGATTTCAGACGAGACCGCTTTGAAAGAGGCCGGCTTTCGGCTGAAAGAGGAGCTCGATCTTGATATGGCGATGATCACTCTATCTGAAGAGGGTATGGCCATCTTTGATGAGAGTATGCGCAAGATCCCGACAGTCGCAAAAGAGGTTTACGATGTCACCGGTGCCGGTGATACGGTTCTTTCGACACTTGGGTATGTACTTGCCTGCGGCGGTCAGATCGACGAGGCGGCCCGTATCGCCAACGCCGCCGCCGCCGTTGTCGTGGGCAAGCTCGGAAGTGCCACGGCTACATGGGACGAGATCATAGCCTATGAGACGACCCTTCATGAATCTACTACGGAGCATCGTATCAAAGAACGCAAGGCTCTTGAAGAGAGTGTACAAAGACTTAAAAACGAAGGCAAACGGATCGTCTTTACTAACGGATGTTTCGATATACTTCACCTGGGACATGTCAAGTATCTGGAGGTGGCGAAAAGCTTCGGCGATGTACTGATCGTCGGGGTCAACTCCGACGCTTCCGTACGGAGGCTGAAGGGTGAAAACCGTCCTGTAAATCCGGAGTTTGACAGAGCCTATCTGCTTGCGGCTCTCGATGCTGTCGACTTTGTAACCATTTTTGATGAGGATACCCCGTATGAGCTTATAAGGCTCGTAGAACCAGATGTGCTGGTGAAGGGGGGAGATTATGCCGGTAAAGAGGTGGTCGGCAGCGATATAGCCAAAGAGGTGAGGCTGGTCGATTTTGTAGATGGTAAAAGTACGACTAAAATAATAGAAAAAATCGGTAAAAAGGAGAACTTATGCTAAAAAAATATCTGATTGCCTCTTTTGCGGCACTTGTGCCTCTGATGGCGCAAAACAGTGCGGAGCTGAATCTCAACTCCAACGACATTGAAATTGCCGGGAGCTACCAGACGGGACAGAGCTTCGCCTATGACGGTAGAAGCAGCAGCAACTATCTGCATGTTCGCTACCTCTACAGCGGTGAAAGCGGTACGGGCAACAAGCATCTTGGGGAAGTGGGATATCTGGCGACCGGAACTGTGGGAAGTTTTACAAGATTACGGTTCGGTATAGGAATCATGGCCTCTTTCGCCGACAACTATGCGGCTGTACCTATCGGTTTGACGGTCAGGTATCAGGTTCCTGTGGAGTGGCCGGTAACCGTAAGCGGTTCGCTCTATGTAGCTCCCGATCCTTTGGTTTTCGAGGATGGTGACGGCTACAATGCCTACAGGATCGGTGTCGAGTCACAGATAATACCAAATGCCTCGATCTACGGCGGATACAGAAATATCAATCTCAAATATGAAGACGGAAGAGAAAACTTCAATGACGGATGGTATGCAGGTATCCGTTTCTACTTTTAAGGAGTGGTGATGCTGACCGTTATAGAAAAGGAGCTCGCCTCTCACCAAAAGACGCTGGAATCGGTGATAGAAGGGTTGCAGCACTTCATCTACTCTTTGGGTGTGATTGCTACCGAAACACTGGAGAGAGGGAACAAGATACTTCTTTGCGGAAACGGCGGCAGTGCCGCTGACGCACAGCATATCGCGGCGGAGCTTACAGGACGCTACAAAAGCGAGCGCCGCGCTCTGCCCGCTGTTGCGTTGACAACAGATACGTCGGCACTGACGGCGATCGGAAACGATTACGGATATGAGCATGTATTCTCCAGACAGGTTGAAGCACTGGCGCAAAAAGGGGATCTGCTAATAGGTATCTCTACAAGCGGCAACAGTCTTAATGTCATATACGCTCTTGAAAAGGCGCGCAAGATGGGGTGTAAAGCCGTAGGCCTCAGCGGCAAGGGAGGCGGCAAGATGAACGACGTCTGCGATCTGAACATCATCGTCCCTTCCGACGACACGGCCCGCATTCAGGAGATGCACATCCTCATCGGCCACATACTCTGCCAGCTCATCGACAACGAGTATCGTTAAAGAAGGGTTTTAGCCGCTGCGATCACATCCTGGGGCGTAATGTCGCGCATACAGGCGTGGGTTTTGAGGGGGCAGGTGCGCTTCATACACGGAGCGCACTCCATCTCTTTACGAACGATGGCGCTTTTTGGATTCATCCATTGTGAAGTCTCTTTATGTTTTGTCGGACCGAAAAGGGCTACGGTAGGGACCTGGTATGCCGCCGCTATATGCATCGGACCGCTGTCACCGGTGATAAAGAGATCGACTCCCCCGATCGCTTCGCACAGTTGTGGAATCGATGTCTTTCCGGCAAGGTTTTTATAGTTTTTTACTCCCTCTTCTTGTAATTTCATTTCGATATCTTTTGCTATTTTTACCTCGTCCGGTCCGCCGAAGATGATGATATCATAGTTGGCCGAGAGTGAAGAGGCTACTTCGGCGAACTTTTCCGGGTACCACCGTTTGGCGCTTCCGTAGGTGGCGCCGGGATTGATGCCGAGTGTTGGCCGGTCGTAGCGCTTTGTAGGCCAGTGGAGTTTCAGTGCTCCGGGGGTATCGTTGCGGCCCGTAACATCATTGATAAAACTCTGATATTTTTCGACCTGGTGGCCCTGGCCGACACCTTTTTTGTCGAAGAGTGCACGCCGCGGGCTTCGGGTCAGAAACAGCAGCATCTTCGAGGCGGGATGGCTGCGGAAAGAGAGGGCCAGATCGTGGCGTCCCAGCTCTTTGGCGAGGCGGTAGAGGTTCAGCGGGCGCCATCCCCCCGCTTTTGTCCGGTCCACCACCACCCGCTCGATGCGCGGATGGGCCTTTAGGGCTTCGGTGGCCACGTAGGATCCCACTACCGTGACGCTCGCCTCCGGATAGGCCAAAAAGAGATTTTCGAGTGCGGGTGTCGCCATGACGGCGTCGCCGAGCCAGGTGGGGAGTTCGACGAGGATTCTCAAGGCTTTTGTACCGAAATCCCCAAGAAAGAGCGAATACGTTCATAGAGGTCGATGGCAAACCCCATAACGGTGTAGATCTCCTCTCTCGAGGGCAGGGAATAGTTGGGATTGGGATAGCGATCCTCTTTATAGTATTCTGTTGCTCTGATCAAGAGCTGAATCTCTTCATCGCTTAGTTCAAAAGGTGCTGTCAGCTCCCATAAAAGGAGAAGATCGTGGCTTTTGGGGATCTTTGCGTTTTTGTTGGCCAGGATCGCTTTGAGTGATTTTTCGATACCCTGTTGAATATTG
>JAMONQ010000091.1 GCA_027065635.1 Campylobacterales bacterium
CTCATCATCACGAAGCTTTGCAAATTTCGTCATATCGTACAGGGAGTCTCTCTTCAGACCGCTTCGCCTGCTTTCATACAGGTTCGGGGTGGCCGTGTACAGAAGAAGAGATTTGTCCTTGTATCTCTCCACCTCGCTCTTTATCCAGCCGTCGAACTTCAGCAGGGCCAGCCCCATCGTAAAGAGTATGAAAATACTCAGCAGTACCTCCAGAAGGGTGAATGCCCGGCTACTGCGCATAACCGGCCTGGTCTGGAAGATAGTCGCTTCTGCGGATGAAAGAGACCATGCTTACGGGGTCGGAAAAGGGATAAACCTCTCCGAAAGGGTGGATATAAAACCACGTGTCGCCCTCTCTGACGATCTGCGGATCGAACAGCCCGTCTGCCCTGCAGTGTATGGAAAACCGGGGCTTGAACTCTTCCGTGCCTATTTTGATATGCGGGTATTCGACAGTTTGCAGCGTTTCGTCCGGGGTGATGATATAGGTGATGCCGCTGCGGCGGAGTTTGATATCCGTTTGTTGCGCTCTGCCGTCGCTTGCAAGCAGGCAGTCGCCATCCTCCATACAGTAGAGCACAAGATCTTTTTTACCGTAAAGCGCATCGGAGCGGAAAAAAGAGGTGATCGTCCGGAGCGTCAGATCGGAAGCGGTCTCTTTTCCGTTTTTTGGCATCATATAGTTGAAAGCCAGAGCGTAGATAATGCCCATGAGAAGCAGTACGACAAGCAGTTCTACCAGTGTAAATGCCGCTTTTGCACGCTTCATATCTCCTACTGCCTTTCACACTCCTGCAGCGTGATATCCTTCTCTTCACCGTCGCCTCCCTCTTTGCCGTCGGCGCCGAGACTGATGATTTCGACAGTGCCGCCGTTGTTTATATAGACGTAGGGGTGTTTCCAGGGATCACGCGGCAGCCGTTTGCCCTCTATGTAGCCGGACGGAGCGTAGTTCGTATACTTCTCAGGGTCCGGATTTTTCAAAAGGGCTTCGAGCCCCTCCTCTGTCGTGGGATAGACACCGTTGTCGAATTTGAACGACTTGAGTGCCTCCTGAATGTTCTTCATCTGGATACAGACGAGTTTCCGCTTTGCACTTTCCGCTTTTCCTATCAGGTTTGGCAGAACCAGCGCACTCAACAACCCCAGGATAACGATGACGATCATCAGCTCGAGCAGAGAGAACGCTTTGCGTTTTCTCGAGTTCCGAGTTCCGAGTTCCGAGTTCCGAGTAGTTTTATTGGTCATTTCGATTACCTTGTTTCTGAATTTGTAAAATTGTCTGGTCTTTTGTCGTTTTCTAAAATTTTACATATGCTCTTTGACTCTTTTTTCAACCCCTTCGGCAATGTTGCCGCCGAGAGAGAGTGAACTGTGTTTGAAACCGAAGTCTCTGCGGTCGGAGATGTCTATAACAGTTAGCCTGCAACTGCGTTTCCTGATTTCCGGTGTTTCAGATTTCATTGTTCAAACTTTTCCAAAAAACTGCTCACTGCCAACTGCTCACTGCCCACTAAGAAATCAGCCACCCACGCTGATAGAAAAGATCGGCAAAAGCATCGATATGACCAAAAAGCCTATGATTCCGCCTATGGTCAGCATCAAAATCGGTTCCAAAAGTGCCAGCATCACTTCGATGCGGTCGCGGTTTTGCTGTGCGTAGAGTTCCGAGAGGCTTTTGAGTGAAAAAGCCAGGTGCGAACTCTTCTCTCCAAGTGCCACGGCATTGATGAAGTCGTTGGGGATTTCGTGGTTTTTGACGTTTTCACGCACCGCCTGCGTGAAGCTTTTACCCTCGACGATCTGTGTCGCTATTTTACCAAAAAGTTTTTGAAGGTAGCGGTTTCCCACCGTTTGGGCGGCATAGTTGAGCGCCTGTGCGAAAGGGACGCCGCTTTGCAGCAGAAGTGCCATGACCCGCCCGAAACGTCCAAGTTCCATAGAGGTTACCATATCTCCAAAGAGAGGAATTTTCAGCAGCAGGCGGTCCATCATATAGCCGAATCGAGCGCTCTTTTTCCACGAAAGCGCCAGCGCGGCGGCGATGATGAGCGCAGCGATGAACATCAGCCATGAGTAGGCCTGAAAGAAGTGGGAGAGTGCGAGCGTAATTTTGGTCGATGTGGGCAGCTCGCTTTTTGTGGCCTCGAACATGTCCACGATTTTCGGTATGATCGTCGTCAGCATGAAGTTTATCATCGCTATGGCGATGAAAAGGATGAAGGTCGGGTAGATGAAAGCCTTGACCACGTCGCGTTTTATGCGCTCCTGCTCCTGTACATAGTCGGCAAGTTCCAGCAGAACCATTTCGAG
>JAMONQ010000092.1 GCA_027065635.1 Campylobacterales bacterium
GTACCATCTTTACGATCTTCTCTTTTTCGACACCTTCGCCAAACAAGATTTTCACTCCACTTTTTATACCGCTAACAACTCTTTTCATAACTCAAGCTCCTCTTTTATTTTGGGCAAAAGCCTCTCTCTTATCTGCTCCGCCGTTTTGACAAACGCCTCGTATCCGCTTCCGTCCGGATCCTCGAATCCTACATGAATCTGTTTTATGCCGGATTCAAATATGGGACAGGCCTCCTTCGCATTGTCGCATACCGTCACGACAAGATCAAACGGAGCCGCATCCATCACATCTTCGATACTTTTGGATCGGTACCCCTCACTCCAGGCTCCCAACTCTTCAAGCACCCTCTTCGCGTTTGGATTCACCTCTGCTTTGGGCAGACTGCCCGCGCTGAAGGCCTCGACCCCCAACGACTTCATAAATCTGTTTACCAACGCTTCCGCAATGATCGAACGGCAGCTGTTTCCTGTACACAAGATCAAAACTCTCTTCATGCTCCACACCCTTTGGAAACCTTTTTCAACCGTGGCAACGAAATCGGCAGTACTCTTATCTCTTCGATCGCCTCGAACCTGAATCGATCCATAGGAGATCTCGTATCGTAAAAGGTCCACCTGCCGCATCGCCTGGATACAAGAAAACCGGCATCCTTCAAAATCTTCAGGTGGCGCGAAAGACGAGACTGCGACATTTTGAAAGAGGCCTCGAGATCACAGACACACATAGGGCCGTACAGATCTATGAACTTGAGTATCTTCACCCGTGTTTCATCATAGAGAGCACCGACACTCTTTAGAAAATCATCCAACGCATCCATTGCAGACTCCATCGATTGAAAATGCAATTATGCCATAAATTTCAATATATCGATATATGTTGATATGTTGTAAGAAAAAAAGGCTCTATCTTCGGTTTTTCAGGATGAAGTAGTCGGCTCCCTGACGGCTCAGCAGATGTATATCGTGCTCTTCGTCTATTCCATGCAGCAGAAGTTTTACACCGAAAGTTTTGAGAATGGGTGTCAAAGAGTCTCTGAAAGAGTCGCTCATATCGGTAAACTGCCCTACATACATCTTCACATACTCGGGTCTTGCCGTTTTAAGGAGCTTTACGATTTCGCTATCCGCATCGAATCTGCTGATAGCGAAAGAGAGTCCCTCTTTATGAAGTTCGTCAAAAAGCCGTCTTAGTGTGGAGTGGTCTGTTTTGGCGAGATCGCTTTCGGGAATCTCCAAAATCAACTCCACACCCCTCTTCTCTATCTTCCTGACCCTCTCCTTAAGTTTTTCGAAGGGTCCCGGATTGAGAAGACACGAAATCGGGTACTCTATCGCTATCTTGTTACTCTGAAGGATGGGCGTAGAGTCGATATACTCCAAAGTATACTCTATATACCTCGGGAAAAGATCGAGAAGCAGCAGCATGGATAGATATGTACCGTACTGAATCCGCTCACCTTCGGGCGTAACTATATCGAATGTCACGGCGGCAAAAAGCTTGTGTCTGTCTATTGCATGGACATTCTCCCATACAGGCTCCATCCTGTGCTCTCTCATTGACTCTTCGAGAAGCTTTCGCCATGCCACTTTGCTCATCGGCAGCGCACTCTCTCTTTTAGCTACGACGACTGCGTCTCCATTTCTATAAAGCGCTTCATTCAGTGCGAGATCGACGGATGAAAGAACCTGCCCTATCGGCTCCCTATGCTCGTATGCCGCCATCGCAGCATCCGCAAAAAGAGTGTTCGATACATCAGGATATTCACTGTCGATCATCTCTCTTATCTCTTTTATGACTATCCGCGCAAGAGACTCGGCCTGTTCGGTATCGATGGAGGGAAGAAGCACGATAAATTCTGTACCGGACACCCTGAAACAGGCGGCATCGTCGATATCCGAAATATTTTGCAATATTTTTTTCGCTATCTTTTTATATATCAGGTCGACTTTGTCGAAGCCGATGATCTTGTTCGCCTCCTGAACATCCGCAAGACGCACTGCAAGAATCACGCCCCATGCCCGGTTGTCTTCGGCATTCGAGTACTCTTTGTACTTGATCATGAAAAAGCGTCTGTTCCCCACTTTCGTAAGCGGGTCGATATACTCCAGCTCCCTGTTTTTGGCCATGACGGAAGAGAGAGTTTCATATCCCTTTTTCATCCGCTTCACCATCTGGTTCATAGCCATACTTACATGTTTCAACTCTATGGTCGAGGGCATCTCGTCCTGGATTATGAACCTGTTGTGTAAAACCCCCTCGGCCTGCTTTATCACTGTCTTCAGCGGTTCGAGAA
>JAMONQ010000093.1 GCA_027065635.1 Campylobacterales bacterium
GGTTCAAGAGCGGCTTGATGATATAGCCTCACGTATTTTGATAGAGAAGCTCTATCCGGATGCGAATGCCTCTATCGGCAGGGACGATCTGATGTGGTGGATCCCCTCTGCCCATAAAAACTGGCTTATAAAGAGCTATGACAGGTATCTTGAGCCGATAGTCATGAAACTGTATGAGAGCGAAGATATCTACAGCGACGCTTATGAGTATGTTTATGCGAAGCCGGAATCTATTTCGGTACCGCTATCGATATAGTGGATATGCAAAATCCTATAGAGATGTGCCTGCTCGGAAGGGTGGATCTGCCGCTGGAGGTTTTTACCCTCTCTTTTGCCAGGAACGGTGTGGTATATGCACTCGATAGAGACGGGTCTGTCGTTGCTGTCGATGCGAGAGGTTATTTGCCGCTTCCAAAGCCTCCGGGTATTCTGGGGTTTAGATCGATGCTGTTCAATAGCGAGCGGGCTCCGGCGGTAGGTTCCAAGATAGGTTCCGTGAAGATTCTTTACAGTGGAGAAGGGGGGATAGACTCCTTTTATCTGAGCGGAGAGGATGCGGCACATTTTTATATCGACGATAACGGAACGATTTACCTCAAAGAGCCGCTCGATCTAAACAGCTACGGTTGGTCGTATCGGTTCAGAGCGGGTGCTACGAATGCCGCCGGATCGGCAGAGACGGATGTGGAGTATCTGGATGTTCGCATAAGCGATACGGGAGAGTTTTTATAGGGGCTGGTTTGCATTCGTTTAATTTCATCAGTGGCTGAAGATCCTGCGCTTCACGATCGATTCACATAAAATTGGTTAAAATCGGCCTGCAAAAACTGAAATCGGATAAAAAAGGAGATAGAGTGAAAAAAATCGTTGCCATCGGATTTATCGGTTGCGCCCTTTGGGCGGCGGATCCCGTTGGGACCATGAAGCAGAGTGTGGAGCTTGGATATATAGGCTCTACCGGCAACTCCCAGAGTCAGTCGCTAAATGCCGCTTACAAGAACGACTACCAGTACGACGCCAGCACACAGATGAGCCTGAAGGCCGATATTCTCTACGGAGAAAAGAGCGGTGTTACATCCGACGAGCGTTACAGGCTCTTTTACAATGTCAACCGATATATGAGTCAGGATTTGTTCGCATACGGTGAGGCCTCTGCCATCAGGAACACCTTCGAAGGGTACAATCAGCAGTACAACCTTGGTGCAGGTATGGGTTACAATATATTCAAGGATACGCAACAGTCGCTCAAAGGCAAAGGCGGTGTGCAGTTTAGAAGAAGCAACTACACTACCGAGCCTCATGACAACTTCTATTACGGCAAGGGCGCTCTCGACTACGTCTACAACTTCAGTAAAACTAACCAGTTTACCGCGACATGGAGCATACTTGACAATATGAAATATCTAAAAGATTACGAAACGGTTGTAAATCTCGGTCTTAAAATGCTCATAGTCGATCAGCTCTCTTTCAGAATGGGCTTTCAGCTGAAGTATGACAATATGCCTCCGGCAGGGAAAAAGAAGACCGATACTACAACGACGGCCGGCGTTGTGTACAGCTTTTAGGGTTTTGTAGATGAGTGTCGATTTTTTGAAAGATATAGATTTCAACCAGCTTGCGCAGCTCGGTATGACATACGGGCTGAAGCTACTCGGTGCGCTTGCGATTTTCGTTATCGGCAAGTGGGTCGCCAGGGCTTTGACAAAAACTGTCAAGAAGCTCATGGAACGTGCCGGAGTGGAGCCTACGCTGACCTCTTTCGTCGGAAGCCTTGTCTATGTGCTTTTGATGGTCGTCGTAATACTGGCGGCGTTGAGCGGTCTTGGCGTAAATACCACTTCGTTCGTAGCTATACTCGGTGCCGCCGGTCTTGCCGTGGGTCTTGCCTTGCAGGGTACTCTATCCAATGTAGGCGCGGCTGTACTTCTGATACTCTTTCGTCCGTTTAAGGTAGGAGATTTCGTGGAAGCAGGCGGAACGGCCGGGGTGGTGGAGGAGATCAACATGTTCTCCACCATCTTCAAAACGGGTGACAACAAGATAGTGATCGTACCCAACGGCGCCATAATCGGCGGAACCATCACCAACTACTCGGCGAAAGAGACCAGAAGGGTCGACTGGAGTTTCGGTATCGGATACGATGACGACTTGAAGCTGGCGAAAAAGAGTCTCGAAGAGATACTGACGGAGGATGACCGTATCCTGAAGGATCCGGCAATCTTTGTCGCGGTAAGCGAGCTTGCCGACAGCAGTGTCAACTTCGTCTGCCGCGCCTGGGTAAAAAGCGGTGACTACTGGGGCGTTTACTTCGATACCATAGAAAAAGTCAAACTGGTCTTTGATGAAAAAGGGATCTCCATACCGTATCCTCAGATGGATGTGCATCTGGACAGACCGCAAGGGAGCTAAAGACTCTCTTGCCGGATCCCAAACGAAATCTCCGCTCTTTGCAAATCGCAAAGATAGCTGCATAGTATCGCAAATATGCAAAAAGCCGTTGTTTTTTAAAATACCGGACGATATAATAGGTAAATTTTAAATCTTCTTTACGGTATTTTTATTGCGAAAGAGTGGAAGGGTCTGGGTGAAACGCTTTATTTTACCGTTTTTGGCGGCATCGATGCTATACGGCTATCAGGCGCATGGAGGCTGTAAAGCTCTGCTCAAAAGCAACGGGGAGGTACTCTACTGCCAAAAATCCAAAGAGGTCGAAAGTCTCGAGGCGCTATTTGCCGAAGGAAATTTTTACGGGCGAATCCGTTCGAACAACTTTGTCTATCGGTGGGAGCGCGAGGATACAGAGCACGACAACCACGCCATAGCCGGGATAGGGGCTTCTGTAGTCTTCGATAGCGCCATATACAAAGAGTTTTACATGAGGCTCGGGCTATATGGATCGCAAGCCTTTTTCGACGCGCAGAGCGATCCGGTAGCCAGACTCAAGGCCGGCAAGGATCTTCTTAGCCGTTATGACTATGTAAACAGCGGCAGCCGCTCCATGGGAGTGGTGGGTCAGGCATATATTGGCTACGGCGGTATAGGCGATAGCGAGATTCTGCTGGGACGGCAGCTGGTGGAGAGCTTCTACACGCGTTCCAACGACACCAAAATGATACCCAACACCTTCGACGGTTTGACGCTGCATCTAAACGGTGCGATAAAGGGTATATTCGGCTATCTTGCCAAACAGAAGCTCAGGGATCATACGAGCTCCCACTCCGTACTGGCTTATGGAGACAGTAGCTGTGACAGCCACCTCTTTCCCCAGTGGAGTCAAAACGACGACAGTGCGATGCACAGGGGGCTTACATGCAGTGCATTGAGGGCTGCCGGCAAGCCGACGGACGCACCGCTGATAATTGGAGAACTGAAAGGCAAGCCGACGGAGACTCTCAAGGTAGGTGCCGCATTCTATAGTGTGCCGGAGCTGCTTTCCCAGGCGATGGGAGAAGCGGAGTATACACTCCATTTCGACGGTTTTACGCTCACTCCGGGCCTGCGCTATATCAGGCAGTTTGACAACGGAGCGGGAGCGGTAGGCGGAGCGTCCTATACCGGCGATACTACAGGCTACGAGGATCCGGACTCCCTTGAGGGCGGGATGATAGGTGCCAGAGTCGTTGCCAAAACTCCGCTTTACAAGCTGAATCTCGCTTATACGCATGTTTTTGACGAAGCCGACCTGGTTACACCGTGGCGCGGTTTCCCGACCGCCGGATATACCCGCTCTATGGGGATATACAACTGGAGAGCCAATACAAAAAGCTATCGTCTCGAAGTGGTGAAAAATTATGCCGCAAACGCTCTTTACATCGATCCTCTTGTTCAGCTTTCGATCCTCTATATCGATGCCGACGACAAAAAGGCGGGATACCATATGAGCGACGAAGTCTACTATTATGCCGGAGTTGTGAAAAATCTTTCGAGTGTTCCATCGTTTCAGTGGCGGGTACGAGTCGGATATGGAGATATTCTGGACGGCGACGGCGACGACTATCTTGACGGCCGGTTTGAGCTGAACTACCTCTTTTAGGAAAGATCTGTATGGGAAGAGTGCTTTTTTTTATTCTTTTTGCTCTTGTTTCTCTAAACGGCGGTGAAGTCAGGATAGCCGCTGCCGCAAATGTCGGATATGCCGTTGAGGATTTGATAAAGGAGTACGAAAAGATCGATCCCGGTACGAAAGTCAGGGTGACACTCGGAAGCAGCGGGAAGCTTGCCGCGCAGATTTTACACGGTGCACCGTACGATATCTACCTCTCTGCGAATATGAGTTATCCGCGGCGACTCTACAAAGAAGGAGCGGCCGCTACGGAGCCTGAAATCTACGCCGAGGGAGTGCTTGTTCTTTTCAGTGTGAAGCATCTCGATGTCGGCAAAGGTATGGAAGTTTTGAAAGATCGGTCTGTAACTACGGTAGCGATCGCCAATCCGAAGACCGCACCGTACGGTACCGCAGCGATGGAGGCTATAAGGCGGAGCGCAATCTATGATGAAGTAAAGGAAAAACTCGTCTTTGGAGAGTCGGTGGCACAGACGCTCTCTTACGCTCTTAAAGCGGCCGATATAGGGATGGTGGCCAAATCGGCGCTTTACGGACCGCGAATGTCAAGATACCGGGAGGGTATAAACTGGGTGGAAGTGGATAGAGAGCTCTATAGCCCTATAGAGCAGGGGGCAGTTCTGCTCAAAAGAGCAGAAGGTGCCAAGGAGGCGAAGAGCTTCTATCGATTTCTGTTCTCGGAGAGTGCAAAAGATATATTCAGGCGCTACGGATACCGGACAAGATGAACAGGATAGAGGCGAAAGTGACGAAGATAGAAAGATGCGGGGGGCTTACTGTGCTCTCTTTCGATCTCTCCGGTGAGCGGGCCGTAATGGCCGGACTTGAACTCACTCTTCCGGTCGAAGAGGGAAGCGGGGTGGTTCTCGGCGTGAAAGCTACCAGAGTGGCGCTGGCCAAAGAGTTTTCCGGAAATATAAGTATAGCCAACAGCCTAAAAGGTGTTGTCGAAGCTGTCGATACGGGAGAGCTATTGTGCAGTGTGAAACTGCATGTGGCCCGATCGCGTATAGAGAGTATTCTTACGGCGGAGTCCGCAAGGAAGATGTCGTTGCAGCCGGGTGATGAGGTGACCGTTTTGATAGAGGCGAGCGATCTTTTCATTATCGAGGCGAACGAATGAGCGGTATCGATTTCGGCCCGTTTCTGCTCTCCTTCAAACTCGCCGCGGTTACGACACTGCTGCTCTTTTTTATAGCTCTTCCTCTGGCCTGGTGGCTATCGCAGACGCGTTGCCGGTGCAAACCTTTCATCGAAGCGGTCACATCCATGCCGATCGTTCTGCCCCCTTCCGTGCTGGGGTTCTACCTGCTCTGGGCATTTTCCGGAAGCTCTTTTCTCGGTGAATTTTTTCAGGAGTATTTTGGAGTGAAGCTGGTCTTTAGCTTTACGGGGCTTGTAGTCGCCAGTATCCTTTACTCCTTTCCGTTTATGGTGCAGCCGCTTCAAAGCGGTTTCGAATCTCTCTCCAGGCGAATGATAGAGGCGGCATATCTGGGCGGCAAAAGCAGTCTCACTACGCTTTTTCGGGTGGCGCTTCCAAACATCAAACCATCTTTGATAACCGCATTGATAGTTACGTTTGCACATACGATAGGGGAGTTTGGTGTCGTTTTGATGGTGGGCGGATCGATTCCGGGGGAGACGAAGGTGGCATCGGTGGCGATCTACGAATTTGTAGAGATTATGGATTACGAAACGGCGCATATCTATAGCGCAATCATGGTCGCAATGAGTTTTGCCGTACTTCTTGGCGTATATCTCTTCAACCATAGATATAACAGCCGCATAGGTATCGGCAGATGATAGAGATAGAGATAAGCAAACCTCTTGGCGGTATGCGACTGGCGCTCTCTTTGCAGATTGAAGAGGGGAGTTTCGTCGCTCTGACCGGTCCCAGCGGCAGTGGAAAGACGACGCTGCTTCGTATTCTGGCCGGACTGGAAGGTGCCCGGGGGCGAATAAGTGTCGACGGCAGAGCCTGGCTGGACGGAAAGAGTAGTCTTGCTCCGCAAAAGAGAGGGATCGGATTCATCTTTCAGGAGTATGCGCTCTTTGAAAATATGAGCGTGGAGGAGAATCTGCTATTTATAGAGAAAGATAGCGCTCTGGCTTCGCACCTGCTGGAGATGACCGGGATGGCACAGTTCAAGGATCGGCTCCCCTCTACTCTAAGCGGAGGCCAGAAGCAGCGTGTGGCACTATGCAGAGCGCTGATGAAGCGGCCCGGGATTTTGCTGATGGACGAGCCTCTGTCCGCACTCGATCCGGCGATGCGGCAGAGGCTTCAGGGTGATATCCTGAGGCTACACAGGGAGTTTGGTACCACGACAATCATGGTAAGTCACGATCCGAGCGAGATCTACAGGCTTGCCGAAAGGGTCATTCTTCTTCATCACGGATCAGTCGTGGCGGACGGAAGCCCGAAAGAGATACTGATGAAAAGCAGCGGCTCCCAGAAGTTCTCCTTTGAGGGGGAGCTTCTCGATCTTGTAAGGGTCGATGCGGTATATGTCGCTGTAGTGGCGATCGGCCAGCAACTGGTAGAGGTGGTCGTAGCCAAAGAGGAGGCGAAGAGACTTCAGATTGGAAAGAGAGTACAGATAGCTACAAAAGCCTTCGCTCCGATGATCTTCCAGTAGTAGCTTTCGCGTATGCCTGCTTCGGTATGTTCAAGTCTTTTTGGTGACGGCCAAAATAGTCATCTACACTCCAAGTCGCCGGTTCGATAACCTGTTTTGATCGAAATCCTCTGTTTTTATAATATTTTATTTATTTTTAAAGACGAGAGGTATATAATCTATGGTATACCAGAAATAAACAGGAGTCTACAATGATTGTCAGGAGAATGGGTATTGGAGCGGTAACTGCCGCCTTGCTGGCCGGATCTCTCTTTTTTGCCGGATGCGGCGGAGGAGACGATGCCCCACCAACTGTGACTGCTGCCGGCGTGGAGTTGACCGGTACGGCGGTTGACGAGCTGATTTTGAACGGAAAGGTTCAGGTGCGCGAGGGAAGCGCGAGCGGAAATATAATAGGTGAAGGAAGAACGAGCGATACGGACGGTACATATACTATAGATGTGGGTGATTTCAAGGGTGTCGCCGTAGTGAAGGTCACCTGTGACGCCGACTCCGAGCTCTATTTTCCGGCAACCGGAAAGAAAGAGCCTTGCCCGCTTCAGACAGAGCTCTTCTCGGCGGCTTCCGTAGAGTCCGAAAAGGTCACCGTAAACGTAGCGCCCGCTACTCATGTCATGTTCATGATGGCAACTGGAGGAAATGTGAATGCGGTACTGGACAAGACCAGGGTCGAAGAGGCGAGGCAGATTACAGCCAATATCTTTGGAGCCGATCCCATAGCCGACGATCCGACAGAGGGTGTCTATGCGAAAGTCATAGAAGCTTTTCATGAAGCGGCCGACGATGCGAATATCTCCATTCAGGAGTTTGTAGACGATATCGCCGATGACGCGTCCGACGGCATACTCGGAGACGATACGCCACAGCTTGTAGCGGATCTTGCGCAGAGTATGTCCGCAAACAGCGTTACAACCGAGCTCGTAACGGCAATCGTGGAGAACAACCAGACTACATATGTTCCGGACGATTCGCCGGTCGTAGACGATATAGCCGCGGCCAAGGCGCTTTTTGCCTCTTTGCGAAGCCAGGCGTACTCTCTTTACAGTGTAGACCAGAACTCCGGTCTGCTATACGATGAAGCCAAGGCGCTTCAGTCCGTACTTGAGAGTACGACATTCAATGTAGATCTGGCAGGATCTGCGATAGGAAACATAGCGTCGCTGATCACGCTCTCCATCGATAGCAATCTGACGGCAAACAGCACTACGGTAGCATCCGATACCGCAGGAAACGCGAGAGAGATCAACGTCAGCCGTGCAGATCTCGATGCTTCGGTGTGGAACTACGAGTTTTACGACAATATAGGAGGTAACGCCGCGATGATTGCAAGCGGAAGCGTCACTCTTCCTTCCGCCGATCCGGCAGCCGATATCAACCTCTCCAGTCTTACAGATCTCTATATGGCGATAGACGGTACACTGCCTGAAAACTATTTCGGTGAACAGGTACAGAATGTTCAGCAGATAAGCGCTTCTATCCATATTTCGCCCATCACCGACGGGATGGATCTGAATGTAAGCGATATCGTTCTTACATCCAGCGCTGGTTCGCAGGTAGGGCTTCGAACTCTGCAGGCACAGGTAGGATATGACTTCAATGAAAGCGATACGGTCGATCCTTTCACTCTCAACTATATAAAACTGACTCAAGTCGGCATCGGTGGAGTTTTGGGACAGGACTATACGGCAGAAGGGGTGTTTGACATATCGTATACGATCAGTACTCCGATGCAGAGTATAGGCGTGGGATTCAAGGATGTATGGGTTACGAATATAGAAGGATATATAGCCTGTATCGACTCCGACGGAAACTATATAGAGTCTTATGGAGGCGATTTGAAGATCGATCTCGGTGACGGAAATATAGTCGACGCATACGCCTATGGCGGCAACCTCTATACCAGGGTGGACGGTATCTACGAAAATATAGATCCTGCCGTTTCGATAACATACACCGACAGCTGCAGCATCGGAAGTCCGGTGCTTCAATATTTCAATACCTATAGTTATGTAGATGATATGATCATAGGAAACAGCGGCTATATTCCGGAAAGTGTCCTCTTTAAAGGGGAGATCGCAAATCTCAAGACAGGAACCGCATTTAACGGATCGATCGGCTCCAAATTGCTGAATGCCGCAGATATAGATATAAACAGGGATAACGAGGCGCAAATCGAAGTGACTCTTAGCGGAACGCTCAAGCGCAGCGGAATGGGCGATATGCTCTTGAATTTGAGTTATTCATACGATCCTGCCACTACGCAAAACAGATATGAAGGATCCTACAGCTACGACAATACGCTCGTGACAATAGATGGCGAGTACAATGAAGCTTCCAAAGAGGGCAGACTGGATATAGGATCGGGAGCCGGCGTAGGTATAAAAATAGTCACCTCCAACGGAACCATAGATCTTGCAAATACCACTCCGGTTACCAAAGACGGCAAAGAGATCGGCAGACTCGATAACGAAACCGGTATCTGGAGAATCAAGTACTACGACGGTTCTTTCGAGTCTCTATACTGATCGGCTCGATGCGCTTTATACCGCCGCTACTTCTTTCACTCCTGCCGCTCTCTGCGGCAGGTCCACTGGCGCTGTTCGATCCTCTGGATGCGATCTCCCGATCACAGGTACATATGAAGCTGGATGCCTTCGCTGCCGACGACCCTGTTTCGTTGCGCGATCTGCTCAACGGATGGCATGGACCCTACCGCTATAGAAACGGTGAAAATCTCGCTATAGACGATGCAAGGTTCGATATAGGTGCAAGTTTTGAAAATAGCGCCTATATCGGTTATACGTATCGTCACCACTCGATTACCAAGGCGAGTGACGACTCCACTCTTCTTGTATGGCAGCAGTTAAACGACGAGCCTTTCGAAGCCGGGAAAATATACGACCTTTATATCGGGATCGAGCTTTTTGAGGGTGACGGAGTCGTTTGCGCCTTTCCCGTGCCGTTGCCGTCTTCGATGAAGAGTGCCGGAGTAGAGATGGCGATCGGTATGGAGCTGCTTCGCGGACGCAATATGCAAGATGGCTATCTGAAAGGGTACGCGGTAGCCAACTCCGACAGAGATTATGACTACAGTGCCGTTGCAGACTACTACTATACCGAAAACTATCTATATAACCTCGATGTACTCCAGGCGGAAGGGTATGGATTTACGACCCATCTTTCTTTCAAAATAGAAGGAGAAAGGACGGTTTTTCGAGCCATCGTCAATGATCTATACGGGAGGATTTTCTGGAAAGAGCTTCCATACAGCTATGTCTTTATCAGCTCCTCTACAAAAAAATATGACGAAAACGGATATGTCGTCTACAATCCTGCTGTAAGCGGTGTGGAAAAGTATGTAGACTATACGCAGAAGCTATATCCGAAATATCGACTCGAAGGAAAGTACGGTATCGACAGTTTTAGCTGTATAGCTATAGGAGCAGACGGTATCAAACGCAGAGTACTTCCGTATGCCGGATATACTTACCGATTCGGCCCCGATGCCGAAACGACCATTTCGTACGAGAGCCGCTTCGACTCTTTCGGGTTGAGTATACGCTACAAAAACACCCTTGTCGCTTTTCGCAGCGACTCTTTGCGCCACCCCGCCGCACTCGGTGCGACTCTCTCCTATTCCGTGCGGTTTTGATATTGAAATTGCGGGCTAGCTTTTTCAGAATGAAATGCCATTTTTATATATGATCATGTACTTGAGGGCTTTCAAAGTATAGCTTCACAAGTATTTGAAATTGTACATAATTAATGATGGATCAAGTGTGTCAAAGCAAACAGAATTACACAGCCTCGATACCCCCAAGGATACCCCGAAAATGCTTGGATTAGTATATATTCAAGTAGACTGAGAAAGACTTTGATTTTAGATTGAAGCCCTAAGTTTAGGGATTTTGTAGACTTTTAAAGAGAGTAGTAGACTATTCACTGGTGGAGTTGAGGGGAATCGAACCCCTGTCCAGAAACAAGCAACTTCCGGCGTCTACATGCTTAGACGACATTGCTTGATTTGACACGGCTTCGCGCAATGTCCAAAGCTACGCCGTGCGAGCCTCCAGGATTCGCCTGCAGGCGAGGCACCCTGCAG
>JAMONQ010000094.1 GCA_027065635.1 Campylobacterales bacterium
TTCGCAATCTACGTCATACTCGGCCAGTCGATCCGCCAACTCTTTGGCGTATGCGACATGATCTTCGGCGATCGGCACGAAGATCACCTGGGTAGGTGCTATAAATATCGGAAATTCTCCGGCAAAATGTTCGGTCAAGATTGCAATGAAGCGTTCGAAACTTCCCAGTATCGCTCTGTGTATCATTACGGGACGTCTACGATCGTTGTCTTCGGCCACATACTCCATCTTAAAACGTTCCGGCAGATTGAAGTCGACCTGTATGGTTCCGCACTGCCACTTGCGCTTGAGCGCGTCGGTGATCTTGATGTCTATCTTGGGACCGTAGAAGGCGCCTCCGCCCTCGTCTATCCCGTAAGTAAAGCCGTTCTCGTCGAGTGCCTCTTTCAAGGCTTGCGTAGCCGTCTCCCAGATCGCGTCATCGCCTATCGCCTTTTCGGGCCTGGTGGAGATCTCCATCTCGTACTCGAATCCGAAAATCTTCATCACCTTGTCGACAAACTCGAGCACATCTATCACGACCGGCTTGATCTGCTCCGGAGTACAGAATATATGCGCATCGTCCTGGGTAAACTCCCGCACCCTCAAAAGCCCGTGCAATACACCGCTCTGCTCGTGACGATGCACGACACCGTACTCGAAATACTTCAGCGGCAGCTCTCGGTAGCTGTGAATATCTTTTTTATAGATCAGGATATGCCCTATACAGTTCATGGGCTTGAGCCCATACTCCTGACCGTCGATTTCAGTCAGATACATATTTTCGCCGTAGCAGGCATAATGCCCGCTGGTACGCCACATATCGGCTTTGAGGATTTCGGCTCCCCTTACAGGCTCGTATCCTCTTCTTCTATGCGCCTTCCAGAGAATCTGCTCTATCTTGCTTCTAAGCCTGGCCCCCTTGGGCATCCAGAAAGGCAAACCGGCTCCAGCCTCTTCGTCGAACATGAAAAGACCGAGCTCTGATCCAATCTTGCGGTGATCGCGCTTTTTGGCCTCTTCTATCATTTTCAGATACTCTTTGAGGCTCTCTTTGTCTGCAAACGCAATACCGTAGATTCTGGTGAGCATCTCCTTGCTCTCGTCGCCTCCGAGATAGGCGCCGGCTACACGGGTAAGCTTGAAATTCCGCAGATATCTGGTATTTGGTACATGTGGCCCGCGACAGAGATCTTCGAAATCGCCCTGGCGGTATATACAAAGGCGCTCATCTTCGATGCTCTTCATGACCTCCTGTTTCAGATCGTCGTCGGCAAACTTCTGCACCGCTTCGTCCTTGGGGATACAGTAACGCTCGATATCGATCTTTTTCGATGCGAGTTTCTGCATCATCTTTTCAATCTTTTTCAAGTCGCCGTCGCCAATCTTTTCGCTTACCCTGAAGTCGTAGTAAAAGCCCTCGTCTACCACCGGGCCGACGAAGAAGCGGGCATCGGGATAGAGTTCTTTGATCGCCTGGGCCATCAGGTGGGCCGTAGAGTGTCGTATCACTTCAAGTGCATCAGGGGAGTTGTCGTAGTATATCGGTTCGCAGTCGTCGCAGCCTCTTTCAGCGGCGGTTTGGGTATCTATGATCTCACCCTCTTCCGTTCTGTAGGCAATGATCTTCTGTTCTTCCAAGCAATTCCTTATTCAATTTAAAAGTTAAAAACCAAAAACCATCTCTACCGGACAAAAAAACATAATCCGGATACCAAACACCGATTGCCTCTGGTTTTTAACTTGAAAAAGTGGATGGTGGCCACGACAGGACTTGAACCTGTGACCACTACCATGTCAAGGTAGTGCTCTACCAACTGAGCTACGCGACCATCCGTTGCGGTTATATTAGCAGAAAAAATGCTCATTTTCCATAAAACAGAGCTTGAGCAGGGGAATTTGTGCCGCAATTATACAAAACATTCATTGATTTTTTCTTAAATCCTTGCTCTCTTTGTTGAAAAAGAGATGATCGATCAAAAGCCAGCCTACGGCGACATCGATCATGACATCCGCAAAGTTGAATACGGCAAAGTCGAACCAGCAGTGCCAGTGAACATAATCCACAACACCGCCGTGCATGAACCTGTCTGCGATATTGCCTATGGCGGCGCCGAACAGGATACCGAGCGGCATCGAGTAGCGAGCAAGATAACCGCCATGGATGATATAGCCCATCACTCCGGCAAGAAGAGCGATCTGTATCCACTTCAGATACGGTCCCAAAAAGGCGAACATGGAGAATGCTACACCCTTGTTGAAAACGAGAGAAAGTGAGATACATTCGCTCTGCCAGTACCACCCGGCCAAAAATATCTGCTTTATGCTCTGATCCACTATATATATACCCGCTGCGGCGAGCAAAAAGATGGTCCACGCTTTAAGCATTGAGCGCTTTTTTGAAAAACTTCTCCAGCTCCTCCATCCATCTGTCTATCTTTTTGGAGCTTTTCCCCTCCAAAAGGATGCGAAGCTTGTTTTCGGTACCGCTGTATCTGATCAGTGAGCGCAAACCGTCATCTCTGATCCGCTTTTGTATCTGTTCGAGCCCTTCGATGCTCTCGAGCGGTCTCTTTTCGGCTACATGAAGATTGCACAGCTTCTGGGGGTATAGATTGAACGGGTCGAGTACTTCACTCGCTTTTTTGCCGCTCCTTAAAATGAGGGCGATAGTCTGAAGTGCCGTAACGAGACCGTCACCGGTTTTGGCATATTCGCTAAATATAACGTGTCCGCTCTGCTCTCCTCCCAGTACACAACCGTTTTTCTTCATCTCTTCGAGCACATACTTGTCCCCGACATTGGAGCGGACCAGCTTTATACCGCCGGCCGAAAGGAAATCTTCAAATCCCTGGTTGCTCATCACGGTAGCTACCACACAATCGTTGTCGAGTTTCCCTTCGCTTTTCAGATATAGAGCCAGGGCTCCGATAAGCTTGTCGCCGTCTACCTTCTCCCCTTTTTCGTCTATAACAACGAGCCTGTCCGCATCTCCGTCAAAGGCGAAACCGATATCGGCACGGTACTCGCGCACCTTTTCGCTGACGGTTTCGGGGTGAATCGCACCGCAGTTGTCGTTGATGTTGTATCCGTTTGGACGGTTGTTTATCACGATAACATCCGCTCCAAGCTCCTCAAACACCGTAGGGGCGACCTTGTATGCCGCTCCGTTGGCGGTATCCAAAACCACTCTGATACCGTTTAGAGTGAGATCTGTGGGAAAAGAGTTTTTAAGCTGTACTATGTAGCGCCCTATCACATCGTCGATCCGTTTGGACGAGCCTATCTCTCTTCCGGTTTTCTGTTCTGAAATCAGGAGATCTTTATCGAAGTAGATCTTCTCGATAGCCGCCTCATCCTCTTCGCTCAGCTTATTGCCGTGGGCATCGAAAAACTTGATACCGTTATCCTCGTAGGGGTTGTGGCTCGCGCTTATCATGATACCTGCGTCACACCGCATGTTTTCGGTCAAAAAAGCGATTGCGGGCGTAGGCATGGGACCTATTTGAATCACGTTGTAGCCAACGGCCGTCAAGCCGCTAACCAGAGCGTTTTCGATCATATATCCGCTTCTTCTGGTATCCTTGCCGACGAGTATCTTGTTGGTTTTTGCATGCTTTCTAAAGTAGATTCCGGCCGCCATAGCCAGCTTCATCGCAACAAAAGCGTCGAGTTTTCTACCTGCCAGCCCCCTGACACCGTCGGTGCCGAAAAGTTTCATGTTTCCCCCTTCGCGGAATCCTTACATTTAATTTAAATTTAATAAATTTTAAGCTATGATTCCCCAAAATTTTCTAATGAGAAGGATTATACCATATGGCACACCATAAATCAGCGATAAAACGTATTCGTCAGACAGTAAAGCGCACGGCACGCAACCGCTACTATAAAACACGTATCAAAAATATCACCAAAGCGGTCATAGCCGCAGTAGAGAGCGGTGACAAAGAGGCGGCTGAAAAAGCGATGAGAGTAGCCAACAGAGAGCTTCACAAGTATGTAAGCAAAGGAATTCTCAAAAAGAATACTGCTGCAAGAAAAGTAAGCCGCCTTCAGACAAAAGTCAACGGACTCGGTGCCGCGTAAGCGCACCCGGGTCACCAAATCCCCTAAAAACAGCCTCACATATGCTCAAAGAGAAACTTCAACCCTTCATAGATCGCTACAACGAGATCAATACACTTTTAAGCTCACCGGAGATTACCTCCGACATAAAAAAGATGACGGCTCTATCCAAAGAACAGTCTGATCTCGAGCCGCTCGTAGAGAAGGCCAGAACATATATAGAGACGGTAGAGGCGATAGAGGAGAACCGCTCCTTGCTGTCCGATCCGGAACTCGGGGAACTGGCGGCCGAAGAGCTAAAGGAGCTGGAGCCGAAACTCGAACGGATGAACGAGGAGATCAAGCTCCTTCTTCTGCCGAAAGACCCAAACGATGACAAAAACATCTATCTTGAAATCCGGGCAGGTACGGGAGGAGACGAAGCGGCACTCTTTGTCGGGGATCTCTTCAAGGCGTATGTCAGGTATGCAGAAAACAAAGGGTGGAAGATAGCCATAGAGAGCTCCAGCGAGAGCGAAGCCGGAGGCTACAAGGAGATTGTAGCCCTAATCAAGGGAGAGCGCGTATACAGCCGGCTCAAATATGAGGCGGGAACCCATAGAGTACAGCGGGTTCCCGCTACCGAATCGCAAGGGCGCATCCACACCTCTGCCGTCACCGTCGCGGTTTTGCCGGAGGTTGAAGATGTAGATGTCCAGATAAATCCAAGCGATTTGAAAATCGATGTCTACCGCTCCAGCGGATGCGGCGGCCAGTCGGTAAATACCACCGATTCTGCCGTACGCATCACCCATATCCCTACCGGTATCGTAGTCTCCATGCAGGATGAGAAATCACAGCACAAAAACAGGGAGAAGGCTCTGAAGATTTTGAAAGCTCGAATTTACGAAAAGCACCTGCAAGAGCAGCTCGCCGCTTCGAGCGCAGACAGAAAGGCACAGGTAGGATCCGGCGACAGAAGCGAGCGGATACGCACCTACAACTATCCTCAAAACCGAATCACCGATCACCGTATAGCTCTTACTCTCTACAGGCTGAACGAAATCATGGAGGGCGGACTGCTGGATGAAGTTATTGAGCCGCTGATAGCACACTTTCAGGCCGAAGCCATAAAAGAGGCCGGCCTCTAATTCAGCCCCTCTTTTACCGCTCCACTTTTAAAATCCTCTATCGCGCTCTTCATTCCAAGCAGCATGGCAAGCTCCCTGCCGCTCTCTATTCCCGGAGCACTCTGAGGCAGATCGAGAAGATTCCACTGATGCTTTTTTATCGTGTTTTTGACCATATGTGTATACTTCACGCCCATCTGTGAATAGCGTTTGAGGTGAATGGCCGCGGCGAAGCCGGTAAACGGCACATCTTCCCGTCTGGCGGCAAGCCGGGCGTCACGAAACTCTTCGTAAGCCCAGTGGCGGTTCAGGTTTCTCATATATGAGGCGATAGACTCCTCCAGAGAGGAGAATATACGAATCTTGTACCGCTCTCCCTCCGGTCTGTTTTTCGGAACTATTCCCCTCTTTCCCCATGTCCACTCGCCAAAGAGATTGTTCGCTTCGCGGGCGAAACGACTCTTGCCCCAGTTGCTCTCTATGGCAGCTTGAGCCAGCACCAAAGAGACGGGAATCGTATCCACTCTTTTCAGGTACTCCTCTTTGTCGTACAGAGACTTTATCCTATACTTCTTCGCGATCTTGGCAAGTCTCGCCACGGCTTCTGGATTTTTGATTCCATCTTCCGTGAAGTGGCTGAAAAATGCCTCCACAAAAGCCCTCTCCGCACGAATCTTACGCTCCTCTTTCAAAATAAGCGGATATAGAATCTTTACGAACATCTCTTTTTGGGCCTTTGTATCTCTCATTTTATAGTAGTCGGCCGGAAACGACTTCATGGTATCGGCAAAAATGGCTGCCGACAAAAAAACTACTCCTGCAATCAATCTAATCAAAATATCACTCTCCAATAACTGTATCGAATATATGGCGTACTTCGCCTTTCAGTGTCAACGTGTCTTCCTTTTTGGCAAGCTCGAGCCTCTCCCCTCCGGTAGGTACTACTACCGACTTCTGCGAGACGAGGCCCTCCTGGTTTGCCCGATAGAAAACGGCCGCCATCCCTGTTCCGCAGGCAAGAGTTTCGGCCTCCACGCCTCTTTCGTACGTGCGGACTTTGAGCACTCCGTCTTCTATAGAGGCGATATTCACGTTTGCATCGAACCTGTAACGCATCGCTCTGGCCTCTTCCAAATCGAAGGTGTCGACACTGTCAACGATGGCGACAAGATGCGGTACTCCGGTATCTATCAGCCACCACTCCTTGCCTCCCTCTTCTATTCCGCGCTCTTTCAGCGAAGGAGGAGTGAGTTCACTGACGACGACACCGCCGTCAACTTCGGCCTCGATCACTCCTGCACCGGTAACGAACTTCATCCTTTTATCGGCAAGCCCCTCTTTGCAGGCGTAGTGCGCGGCTGCGCGGCTGCCGTTCCCGCACATGGCGGCTTCGCTTCCGTCGGCATTGTAAAACTGCCACTCAAAGTCGTACTCCGCGTTTGGCAGCAGAACGATCAGGCCGTCGGCACCGACTCCCTCCTGCCTGTGGCAGAGCCGTTTAGCCAGTGCCGTGCGATCTTTTTTGACAAAAGTATGGTAAATGACAAAATCGTTTCCGCTTGCGGAGTATTTGGATACCGTCATAGACACAACCTTGCAAATCACAATCTGATAGTTTGTCATCCCCCCTAAAGGGTGGGACAGAAAAAACGGTGCAATTATAGCATGGCTTAAAGCCTGCTTATATTAAGAGGAATTATTAGTTGGATTACCGATTTTTGGTTATTTCGTCGAAGACTCTCTCGCATTCACTCTGAAGCTGCTTAAGGTTACCGCTGTTGTCGATGACAAAATCGGCAAGTTCTCTCTTTCTCTCTATATCGATCTGGGCATCGAGTCTCGCTTCGGCTTCGGCTTCACTCAGTCCTTCGCGCTCTATCAGGCGCTCTTTTTGCACCTGGCGGGGCGCATATACTACAATGACTCTGTCGATCGGATAGGCTTTCGTTTCGAAAAAGAGGGGTATATCCAGAATATATGGACCTCCAAGCCTCTCCTGCTCCTCGCTTCGGCGAAGAATCTCCTCCCGAATTTTTGGATGCAGCAAAGATTCGAGTCTCTTTCTCGCCTCTTTATCGCTGAAAATCAGTGCACCCAGCGCTTTGCGATCAACCTCTTCGTTTTTTACATACTCTTTGCCGAAAAGTTTTGCAATCTCTTGAGCCTCTTTTTGTAAAATCTCTTTGGCGATGGCGTCGGCATCGATCACCCTTAGACCGTATAGACGCAGCAGATTGCAAGCTGTGGATTTGCCGCTTGCGATACCTCCGGTGAGTGCGACAGCGTGTTCAAAGGGCATTGTCAACGCTTGACATACTCTTTTAGCTGCTCGAACGTACCAGTCGGTAGCGCAAAACGGGCGATATGCAGATCGCTGTTATAGTATGTAAAGCCGTCGGTAAGATCGGCACGTTGCAGGTTTATATCCGCAGTAGGATGAAAAAATCTGCTTCCCATAGCGAGCCACGACTCTCCGCCGGGCCGCACCATTGACGTATACACAAAAGGCATTACGATCTTGAACGATCTGCAAAGCGCCCCGAGGGCCGCCTTGTGTCCCGCCATGTCGAAGAGCTGACTGGAGGCATCTGTTACGACCAGCCCCTTTTCTCCAAGAACCCGGTCTATCTCTTTGAAAAGAGTCTCGTCATCGAACTCTATTTCGTCGAAACGGTTCAAAAAAATGATATCGTAGACTCCATCCTCTCTCCCGGAGATCGTCTCGACCGCCTCGCCGATTACGAGATCGACCCGATCGGCTTCGAGCGCATTTGCGAACAGGCCCGCAGCGTTTGCGGCCTCTTTTACCGCCTCGTTACGCTCGATTATATCTATTTTCACCTCTTTATGCTTCAAAAGTTCGTGAGCCAGCGCTCCGTCACCGCCGCCGATCACCAGGACCCTCTTTGGCTCTTCGTGGGTACACATAGCCGTGTGGGCCATCACTTCGTGGCGCATCGCACTGTCATGCTCACAATAAAGGGCCTTCCCCCCGACAAGAAATATCTTGCCGAAGTAGGCGGAGTCGTACACTTCGGCTCCATCCTTTTCAAAAAGTTTCTCTTTGGCCTTGTATTCGCTTCTGGCGATTTCACCGACTTCCTGGGTCAACCACATAATCTACTCCGAAATCAAATTTTGCAAGATTGTAGCAAAATCGCTTTAAAGGGGTTTTAACCAAACAGGCTTTTACCCGCAAGAAAGGATATGAAGATAAGCAGTGTCAAAAATCCGAACCTGTTTGCATATCGCCGGTTGTTGATGAATATGGAAACGACCGTACCCGCAAGTACGAAAAGAATCAAAATTCCGTATAGAATGAATATGAGAGCGATTGGCTCCTGGGGAAGTTCCAGTGTCGGTTCGCTCAATACAAAAGTCTGGAGAGCGATCCAGACAATCCATACGAATATGATAAAAGAAAAGGTAAACAACCAAAAAAGCATCTGAACTTTACCGCTTTGCTTCACACTCAAACCGTTTCCAAAAGAAGATACATTATAATAGCCCAAAACAGCTAAGGAGTCGATAATGAGCGCACTGGTAGAGTTTGCAATGTTTCCGACAGACAAAGGAGAGAGTGTCAGCGCCTATGTTAGCCGCATCATGAAGATTTTCAAGGAGGAGGGTATCGAGCATCAGCTCACCCCTATGGGTACGATTTTCGAATGCGACACGGTGGAGGAGGCAACCCGCGTTATCAACCTGGCATACTCCGTTCTGGAGCCGGATTGCAATCGTGTATACACCAATATCAAGATGGATATACGAAAGGGCAGGTCGGGACGGATGAAACAGAAAATCGCATCGATTCAGAAACATTTATCCGAAAGTTAATATGATATAATTTCGCAAAATTTTATGATGAAAACGGCAGCAAGGAGAGAATGATGTGTGCTGAAAGAATCCAAAGAATATTGACGGCGATCATGCTTGGCATCGCTTTGATGTTCATGGCCCAGGGAGCCGGCGGAGACGCCCTCTCTTTGAAAATAGGAGTAGCTCTTCAGGCCTTTATCATCGTCATGATGCTCATATGGGCCTTTACCAACTTCTGCCCCTCTCTATGGTTCTTTACAAAACTCTTCGGACCGTGCGACTGGAGCAAGGAAAAGAGTCCGAATGAGTAATGTAAGCTATAAAGATGCCGGCGTCGACATCGATGCGGGAAACGATTTCGTAGAGGCGATAAAGCCGGCCGTCAAATCGACCTTCGACAAAAACGTCATAGGCGGCATAGGCTCCTTTGCGGGAGCATACGCCGTACCGGGCGGATACAAAGAGCCGGTGATGCTGGCAGCCACGGACGGAGTAGGCACCAAGCTGAAGCTCGCCATAGAGAGCGGCAGGCTCGATACGGTCGGTATAGATCTTGTCGCCATGTGTGTCAACGACCTCATCTGCAACTTTGGAACTCCGCTCTTCTTCCTCGACTACTATGCGACCGGCAGACTGAAGGTAGAGGATGCCAAAGCGGTAGTGGAGGGTATCGCAAACGGATGCCGCCAGAGCGAATGCGCACTGATCGGCGGAGAGACCGCCGAAATGCCGGGAATGTACAGCGAAGATGATTTCGACCTGGCCGGTTTTTGCGTAGGAATAGCGGAAAAGAGCGAAATGAACCGCCTCGAACGTGTCAGGCAGAACGATCTGCTTATAGCTCTTCCAAGCAGCGGAATACACTCAAACGGCTACTCGCTCGTACGAAAACTTCTTTTCGAGAGACTCGGTATGAAATTCGATGACCGGTTCGAGGGAAAACCCCTGATCGAAACACTGCTGGAGCCGACACGTATCTACGTCAAGACATTCAAAAGCCTGAAAGAGAAGATCAACGCTCTGGCACATATCACAGGCGGGGGACTGGTGGAGAACCTGCCTCGAATACTTCCGGAAAACCTGCATGCCGTCATAGACAGCTCCAAAATCAAGACACTGCCGATTTTCGACCTGATCGGAAAGCATGTAGAAAAAGAGGAGATGTTCCGCACCTTCAATATGGGGGTCGGCATGGTGCTTGTAGTAAGTCCGAAAAACGCTGACGAGGTGCTGAAAAACAGTGACGGCTACATCATAGGCGAACTGAAACCCGGCAAAAAAGGTGTCACACTCCTTTGATCTACACTCTGTCAAAAATCTTTACCGCCCTCTTTCTTCCGCCGGGGCTCTTTATCGTACTGCTGGTTCTATGCGCCTTTCTGATCAAAAGAGCCCGGTGGCTGCCGGGCGGTGCGGCGCTGCTTCTTTATCTATTGAGCATTCATCCCGTAGCCGACAGACTTCTTGCATATTACGAGGATCCATACAGAAACCTTCCGCTTCCGGCCAAAGCCGATGCCGTAGTGAGTCTTGGAGGCGGGAACATGAAGGGAAACCCGATTCCGCTTGTCGATGAAGCGTTCAAAAGGCACATATACGCTCTTTCTATCGCGAAAAGGATGGATATACCTCTTATAGCGACAGGCACCGGCGATAGAGGGTACAACGAATTCATGGCTCTGCTGGACTCCTTAAATGCCCTCTCTCCGCTTTTAACCGATGAGGTAGATATATCCACAGATTTTACAGACCGGTTTGCTATCATCCCGGAAACCAAAAGCGCGGATACATATGAAAACGCGAAGTTCGC
>JAMONQ010000095.1 GCA_027065635.1 Campylobacterales bacterium
TGAATTATTCCGTTTCGATCGAAGGCAGAGCGTATTAGCCCATCTCCCACCTTATCGACAGCCTGATGGTGCAGAGCGTTTACACGTATCGTCTGCTGTCTCAGAATCTCGTGTAGTGATGTTCCCTGTTCGAGTATGACCGTTTTTAAAGGAAGCGGGGTGTGAGGGTGGGGAACGTCGAGCAAAAAATCGTGTATATGCGGATGAAGCGTTCCGCCGAAAAAGTGGTTTATCAGCTGCATTCCGCGACAGATCCCCATAACCGGCAGACCCCTTTTCAGAGCCTCCTGCATAAGCGAAAGCTCCATGTAGTCTCTTTGCGGCTCCGTACGCTCTATGGCATGATGGCTGCTTCCTCCGTAGGTTTTCGGATCTATATCCACTCCTCCCGTTATCAAAAGGCCATCCATCCGCATATCCTTTCGCCAAGAAGATGGGTGAACGAAGCGTGCTCCCACACCGAAAAGACGCAACAGGAAACGGACAAAAAGCCAGGCGCTCCGGCTTCCGCGATCGGAGCCGGTAACCGCTACGACCGCTCTTTTACCCATCTTTTTACCTTCCGCATCCACTCCTCTTTCTTGAAGATGGAGAATGGTGAATCGAGAATATCGAGATACTCTTCCGCCATATCGAGCAGCACTTTCTCTTCGGATGCGAGCCTCTCTACAAGCACCCAGCTGTTCCACGCCTCGCTCGTCGACCACCCCTCCTCGTCGACTTTCGAGTTTGGAAGACGGTAGTGGTATGCGGGTCTGGCCGATATCTTCTCTCCCTCAAGCCTTTTTGCGACTCTGTCTATATCGATGTAGGCAAAAAGGGGCAGCAGATCGAGAGCCCTGTTTCTTGTGGGATTGTATTCGAGATAGTCATCTATCAGCTGCGGCATCGTCGGATTGTATTCGCTATCAAGAAGCAGCCTCATGTATGCCTCGTCAAACGGATCGATATATGGTGTAAGACGTCTTGTCATATCCGGCTTTATCCACTCTACAAGATAGTCGTAGAGGATAAAAAAGGATCTCAACACTCCGAGTATCGCATCGACCGATACCAAAGGTACTTCCGGGTTTATATGAAAACCGAAGGCGTAGAAAGGGTCGGCACCTGTCCCCATCGCACCGTGGCGGCGAAGAGCCTCCTTGACTCTATCCGCCAGACCGAGATCCTGCAGATAGAGGGGAGGTGTCGTTACCTCGTAGGGAACGACCGCCTCCGAAATATCGGCTATGAAGCGCTCGATAGCATCGATCGCGTCCGGTTCGAGAGCCCTGTCGAGACCTACTGCATGAAGCCACTTCTCGAGTCCCGATTCTACAAGAAACTGAAAATCGAGAATAAGTGTGAAAGTGCCGTATGGAGTCTGCTCTATCTTGAAATGATACGGGTTTACGATTCGGACACGTCCACCCACCTCTTTTAGCAAAACGGCGGCACTCTTTTTGAGAGTCAATCCGGAGTATTCCAGCTCAAAACCTACACGTCTCGTATCTCCCGCACCGTTTTTCATCACGGGGGGCATCCAGAATTTTCTATCGTTCATAAAGCTGATTATACACTCTTTGCAGCGACTGCGGCAGAGGAGAATGCCCACTGAAAGTTGTATCCTCCGACCATTCCGGTCACATCGACCACTTCACCGGCAAAATAGAGCCCTTCGACCAGACGGCTTTGCATGGTAAGCGGGTCTATTTCGTCCGTAGAGACGCCGCCTTTTGTAACCTCGGCCCTCTCATAACCGAAAGTCCCGGCCGGAGCCATAGAGTAGGACTTGATTAGCGAGAGACGCTGTTTTTGCTCTTCACTCATCTTCTCATACGAAATCGCCTCCACTCCGACCGCTTCGAAAAAACTCTCCGCAAAGCGCCTGGGAAGCGGCAGAAGCGAAGCCACACTCTTGTTGGAACCTTTTTTAAAAAGGCTCTTCAGTCTGATTCCCGGCAGAAAGTCTATGGTGATCTTGCCGCGACTCCAAAAAAGCGAAGCATTCAAAACGGCCGGTCCGCTGATACCGCGGTGGGCAAAGAGCAGATCACCGCCGATTTTCCGCCTGCCGACAGATATCTCTACCGGCAGACTCAACCCGCTTAGCTCCTTCATCCAAAACTGCTCCGGCTGGAGAGTTAGGCCGACAAGCGCCGGACGGCAAGGCACGACGGTATGACCGAAAGATTCGGCGATTTCGAATCCGACCGGTCCGGCACCGAGACTCTTGTAGCCAAGCCCTCCGGTGGCGACAAGAAGACGCTTTGCGTA